>JBARCY010000227.1:0-25672 GCA_049794595.1 Candidatus Acidiferrum sp. | reverse complement strand
TTTGCGGCGAATCCGTGGGTTACAGATGAACAGCGCATCGGGCGCTTAGTTGCAGCTGCGCGCCTGGCCGGAAACGAACGAGTGCTCGATATCGCGACGGGGCCGGGGTACATCGCCGAGGCGTTTGCGGGAGCTGCGCGCGAAGTCATCGGCGTGGACCTGACGGATGCCATGCTGGCCATCGCCAAGGAGCGCACTGCGGGGCGGGGCGTTTGCAATGTTTTCTTTCGCGCCGCGGATGCACAAAATCTTTCCTTCGAAAATGGGTCGTTCGACGTAGTAGTGTGCCGACTGGCGCTGCATCATCTTCAGAAACCACTGCAAGTCTTGCGCGAAATGACGCGTGTTTGCCGAGCTGGCGGCACGGTACTCGTTGAGGATATTTACGCCAGCGAGTTTCCTGAGCGCGCGGCTTATCAGGATCGGTGGGAGATTTTGCGCGACCCGTCGCATGTGCGCACGCTTCCTTTGAGCGAACTGCTGCAATTATTTCGCGATGCCGGCTTGGAGACGGACGCGGTGAGCACGGCGGAGGACTTGACGCCGGAAGTGGAGCGCTGGCTTGCGACGACAAAGGTTCCTCGGGAGCGCGCGGCGGAAGTGCGGCGGCTTTTGGAAGAGGACCGGCTGAAGGACCTGAGCGGCACACGGCCGTTTCAAGATGCGACGGGAAGACTTTACTTCCATGCACGAACGGCGATCCTTGCCGGGCGGAAGGTCAGTTAGATTTAAGCGCCTGTCCGGACGGTCAGCCATTCAAAACAAAGCACATAGGGGCGTACTGGTGCGCATCGGCTATTGCGTACTACCCGTGACGATGCCTAGAATATGTCTCATCCTGAGAGAAGGTGTTTCTCTTCGGAACGAGCTGGGAGGACGCGGCGCGGCTAAGTGGCATGAAATGAGTAAGCTGCGATTTGGTAATGCAGGTGCAATAATAGTGGATGCTCACGCGATTGGGTGCGCCTCGTATTCGACGGGAAAGAAAGCGGTTTGAGATTGCAGATTGACCGCAAGGACAGTATGGGGTAAATATTCGCCCTCGGGAATTTTCCGTGGGAAGTCAGGGCTCAAAGGCGGATTGGTGAAGAAGGAAGTAAAAGCTGTTCTCGCAATAGGGTTGGCGGCGTTCTTTGCAGTGCCAGTGCCCGCGGCTCCAGCCGGTACCCGGACGCGTAGATATGCTTCGCGATACCGTGGGGTGCCAACGTTTGCCGATTCGACGATTTCTGATGTCTCTACTTATGATGACCCGGTCGTCCGCGAAGCAGCGGTAGAAGCCTTGGGGCGGTACAACGGGTCGGTTGTCGCAGTCGATCCCAACACGGGGCGGATCCTGACGGTCGTAAATCAGAAGATTGCGTTTGGCGACGGATACATTCCTTGTTCGACGATTAAGCCGACCATCGCGATTGCCGCGTTGGAAGAGAATGTGATCACGCGCGACACCATGCTGAAGGTGAGCTATCACAAATACATGAATTTGACGGATGCGATGGCGCATTCGAACAATGCGTTTTTTGAAGAGCTTGGGCGGCGCATGGGTTTTCAAACGGTTTCGAAATATGCGCGCCTGTTGGGATTGGGTGAGCTCGCCGGATATGATTTGCCGGAAGAGCACCCCGGAGCGTTCCCTAGCGAGCCTCCCGCGCTTGGCGGCGTTGCGCGGATGTCCAGTTTCGGGCAAGGGATTCAAATCACTCCATTGCAACTTGCCGCGCTGGCAGCGGCATTTGCGAATGGGGGCACACTTTATTATTTGCAGTATCCACGGACGCCGGAAGAGAAAGAAAATTTCACACCGCGCGTGAAGCGGGATCTGAATATCGCGTCGGTTCTGCCGGAAGTGCGTGAGGGCATGCTGGCCGCGGTTCTGTACGGCACCGGCAAATCCAGCTTCGATCGCGGCGGAGACGAGACGCCGATCGGGAAGACGGGCACCTGCGACGACCACACCACGCCGTCGCGGATCGGGTGGTTTGTTTCGTATGCGGATGAAGCCCATCCGAAAATCGCGCTGGCTATTCTACTTCGCGGGAATTCGCGCGCGGTGAAGGGCCCGATGGCCGCGGAAGTCGCGGGGCGTATGTATCGCAAACTGCGCGAAGAAAATTATTTCGTCGAAACGGCCGCGCGAAGTACGCCGCTCACACCACTCCTTTCGGGCAAATAAAGAAACAATGCTAGCTGCAAATCACTCCGGACGCATGGTCCGGAAAGTCGCGAGGCACTTTTTCGCGGTGTCTAATTCGGAGAAGCGGCTGCCTTCCTGCTCGATGAGGTAATACTCGACTCGGCCGACGGACTCGGCGGCTTCGAAGATGTCTTTCCACTTGGCAACACCCTCGCCGAATAAAACCGTGTAGCCCTTCCCGGGCTCGGGCGACCAATCCTTGAGGTGAAGAGAGCGGATACGTCCGGGATTGGAGCGAATCCAGGCGACGGGGTCAGAGCCAGCTTCGATACAGGTGCCTACATCGAGCTGGAGCATGACAGACGGATTCGTATTTTTCGCGATGATTTCGATGGGGCGGACGCCGTTTTCGGGAGTGAATTCTGTTTGATGGTTGTGATAGCCGGGCTTTAGACCTGATGGCTCCAGCTTTTCAGCGGCGAAGTTCAGAGTGTCCGCAACAGCTTTCCAGCCTTCCGGCCCGGGTTTTTCATGAGAACTGGCCATGACGACATATTTGCAGCCCAAAATGTTGTTCAGATCACGCGCATGAGAGATTTTGTCGGGCCCGAAATACAAACTGTCATTGTGAGTGGAATAGCAGCGGATGCCGAGGTCGTCCAGGAGCTTCCGGATGTCCTTCGCTTGAGCTTCGGTCCAGTCAAAATAAGGGGCATAAAACTCAACGCATTGATAGCCCATGCCGGCGACGGCGCGGACGGTGCCGGTGGGATCAAGTTTCAGGGCGTTGCGGACGGAAAAGAGTTCCAGCCCAACGGGAATGGGTGAGGATGCGGAGGTACGCAGGGCCCAAGGGAGCATAGCTGCGAGAGCTAGAAAGGAGCGCCGCGTTTGGGTGGTCATGGCTGCATCCTACTGGAGATCCGCGGAAATTTCATCGTCTATTGTTCAGCAGATGATGAGCCGGTGAGGATGCGGGACGCCGAGGTGGGCTTTTGGTCGCGCGGCAACTTGTTCGTATTTGCGCTGGATTTGAATTGAGACTAATGAAAGGGGTGAGGTAAGCTGCAAAGTCCGGCGAGCGAAGGGGATCACGTCAGATCGCACGAACTGTCGGTAGCGAAAGCAGCAGCGAGTGGCAGGGAGGAAGAGTGAATCGTCGTTTTGCGATGGCGTTGGTTGTGGTGCTGGGGTTTGGCGCGGGAGTGCTCGCTTATGTGTTTCATTTGAGGCTACGAGCGTCGGATGAATTCGCGCACCAAGTAAAGCTTGGGAATGACGAGACGGCATGGATCCGCGAGCACGTTATCGTGCCGACAGAGAAGAGGCTTGCGGCTCGCGATAATTTTACGTCGGCGCTGGAAAAGTTCGGGTTGAGCCACCAGGACGCGGCGAATGCTTCGGCTGCAGCGCAGCAGGAGTTTAATCTGCGGCAGGTGCGCGCGGGGAATACGATCACTGTGGGACGATCGGTCGGGGGCGAGCTGCGCGAGATCGATTACAAAATCGATCCGGATCGGATGCTGAAGATTGTGCCGGCGGATAGTGGTTTCAAAGCTGAAGTGAGGGAGATCCCTTCGAAACTCGAGGTCACGGCGGTCACCGGGCGGCTCGATGATTCACTTTTCAAGGCCGTTGAGCAGGCGGGTGCGTCTCCGGAAATCGCGATGCGGCTGGCGCAGATTTTTGGGTACGACCTGGATTTTTACACCGATCCGCGGAAGGGAGATACGTTCCGCATTCTGCTGGAGAAAAAGATTTACAAGAACGGGCAAACGGCGGGGTACGGAAAGATTTATGCGGCCGAGTACGATAACGGCGGAAAGAAATACCAAGCGCTGCTCTTCCATGATGAATTTGGGCATTCCGGTTACTACACGCCAGATGGGAAATCGCTGCAGAAGGCGTTTCTGCGTTCGCCGCTGAAATTTGCCGCGCCGATCACATCGCATTTCAGCCAGGCGCGTTTTCACCCGATTCTGAAAGTGGTTCGTCCACACTTGGGAACGGATTATGGAGCGCCCGTCGGAACGCCGGTGCAGAGCATTGGAAGCGGCCGGGTGCTTTTTGCGGGACGAAAAGGCGGAGATGGAAACATGGTGCACATCGCCCATACCAACGGGTATGAAACGATGTATCTGCACTTGTCGCGGATGTACGTTCATGCGGGAGAGCACGTTGAAATCGGGAAGACGATTGGCCTTGTCGGGAGCACGGGGCTTTCCACGGGGCCGCATCTGGATTTTCGAATTTTGCAAAGGGGGCAGTTCAAGAATTTCGAGAAGCTTGGGTTGCCGCCTTCCGATCCGGTGTCGAAGAAACACTTGCCGGAATTTGAGGCCGTTCGGGAGAAGTGGATGCCGTTGTTGAAAAAGCCGGAGTTGTTGCAAGCAGGGATACCTGACGCTGGCGGGCATTGAAGGGATTAAGAGACCGTCGACCAGCGCCTCGTCCTCAATAAATGACGGGAAGTTTAGAGTAATCGGTTGTGGCTTCGCCGGTCACTCGGAGAACCAGCAGCGTGCGATCGTCATGAGGATTTGAGCCCGGGCCACTGTGATCATCTGTTGCGGCGATAATTTTTTCAGAGAGTTCATTCGCGGAAATTCCCGGCGGAGCAACGGCCAATAGAGCGTGCAGGCGCTGAGAACCAAATTCTTCCTGGCGGGCATTCTCAGATTCCAGAATGCCGTCCGAGGCGAAGAGCACGAGGTCGCCGGGTTCCAGCTCGATAGACGACTCCTCGTACTCGCTGTCGGGGAAGAGGCCCAGCGGAACCCCCTCGATGCGGATTTCCTGCGCGCGGCCGTCACGAACCAGCAATGGGTATGGACCGCCGGCATTGGCGAGGGTCAGGCGGTGCGCCGGAGCGTCGTACACGGCAAAGAGCATGGCGATGAAGCGGGCGTCGAGGCGAGCGCCATACAGGCGGCCGTTCAGCAATTGCAGCATGCACGCGGGATTGCAAGTGCTGCTGACCACAAGCTCGCGCAAGGTGCCTATGGCGAGAGAGCCATAGAGCGCGGCTGCGGTTCCCTTGCCAGAAACATCGCCTAATGCCATGGCCAGCTTTCCTTCGCCATAAGGAAGAAAATCATAGAAGTCGCCGCCCAACTCTCGCGCAGGAACATAAGCGGCAGCGAGATCGAGGCCGGGGATGCCTTTGGCTCCGTGAGGAAGAAGCTGGCGCTGGATTTCGCGGGCGGTGTTCAGGTCCTCCTGAAGTCGGACTTGATTTTCGCGGGCTTCTTCGTAAAGCCGGGCGTTTTCGAGTGCGACGGCGATGTAAGAGCCGAGAGTGGCGAGCATGCGCTCGTGCTGCTCGGTGAAGGCGTTTTTCTCCGTGCTTTCGAGATCGAGCACGCCGATGAGCCGGTCTTGGAGAAGAAGGGGAATGACCAGCTCGGAGCCACTGTCCAGGCCAAGCTCGCAACTGACATGGCGAGGGTCGTTCATCACGTCGTTCACGCGGACGGTGCGGCGCTCGGCGGCGGCAGTGCCGGTGATGCCCTCGTTAAGGGCCATGCGGAGACGGACGGGATGCGGATCTTCGTAGCGCTGGGTGAAGACGCTCTCGAGATGCTGGGAGGCCTCGTTCCAGAGCATCACGCTAAAAAGATGGTAGTCGACTAGGCGCTTAACGCGCTGGGCGACGCGGCGTAAGAGTTCTTCGCGGTCGAGGATGGCAGTCAGTTCACGGCTGACGTCGTAGAGAAGGCCGAGCGTCTTGGCTTGCTCGGGGAAGGCGGTGAGAAGGCTCCGAGGGACGGGATCGACGTCGCCAAGGATGGCGTATGAGGCGAGTTTGGAGACCTCTTCCATATATTGTGAGCAGCCCAATTCGGTTCCCTTATTGGATGTAGGATAGCCGAAATAGTTTCAGAAGCTCCAGGCGATTGTCTTCACCAGGATGAAACGCATGTTTACTCTCCGTCGCTGCCGGCCTTGACGGAGCTGCGGCGCGATTCTACGCTGGTGAGGACGGAGGATGGGAGCGTGTATGAGTGTCGCTCAGGGGCGGGCATCAGCTGCGCGTCCGTGCGCTTACTGTGGAAAACCGGTGTCGGCGCGGATGAACCACTGCCCGTTTTGCCGGGAGGCGGTTCCGCAAGTTCGATTGTCGGCGAAAGCCGGCAAGGGCGGGCGGCGGGAAGTGCATCGCGGGCTGATGTACATGCTGCTGGGGGCGGTGATTTTCTACTTTTCGGGGGGCTATAGCGCGCTACACCTTCCTGTTTTTCTTACTCCATGGGTGACTACGTACCTGGCGCCAGTGGTGTTCCTGGGGGGGCTGGGAATGTGTCTTTATGGCATTTTTCTGCGAATGCGCTCTTGAACGGCGTGCAATCTTTTTTTGCGGAATAGCGCCGAATTGCAAGGCTTCTCTGCAGAAGTTGTCTTTTCAGGCCAAAATTCAACAGGACAATTAAACTGGGACTCAAAGCGATTGCGAGAATCCTCCTCGCGTGGGCCGGGATGACCCTGTCCGGAAGGACAGCGTGACGCATTGGGGGAGTACCGTCCTTTCGCGCCCTCGCGGTCAAGCGTGGCGCGTGGCCTACTGAAGCATGGGACTCTTCCGGGTCCGCCAGTTTGGCCTAAGAGATTGAATCGGAGGGCAAATGAAAAAGCTAATCTTAGTCGTTGCGATGGGAATGTTGAGTCTTTCATACGCCGCGAACCCAGCGGCGGCGCAGGGACCGCAGGGAAGTGGTGCGGGATCAGCATCCTCAAGCAGCTCGGGCATCACGCATTCGTTGAATCCGATCAAGTGGGTGAAGAAAGACCCGAAATCGGCCGACGATCAACTCGACGCCAAGGACGAACAAGACAAGAAACTGACAACGAGTCTGCAATCGCAAGGCGTGTTGGCCGCGAATACGGACGCCAAGAGCGCGTGCGAGAATTTCAAGGAGCTGGACGAGTGCGTCGCGGCGCTTCACGCAAGCAAGAATCTTGGATTGGATTTCAACTGCCTCAAATCAAACTTGACGGGCGTGCAAACCAGCGCGGATATGTCCTCGTGCCAGGGGTCAGCCGGCGATAAAGCGATGAGATTGAGCAAAGCGATTCACGCCATGAAACCTGACGCCGATGCGAAGACCGAAGCGAAGAACGCAGAAAAGCAAGCCAAGGACGATTTGAAAGCGTCGAAAGCCTAATCCGGCCAGTCGAGAGAATCTAGAGAATTTTCGATCAGAGCACAGGAATAAGGAAGAGAGCGGGTCGACCGAAAGTTATTCGGCGCCCGCCCTTTTGCTTGCACGGCATAGGCCCTGAGAAACGACTAATCTCCGTCCGCCGCTGCCTTGGCTTGATCAGCTTGAACCACGGGGACTTTCACAAGGTGTTCCGCCAGGAACCACACTTGAAGTTCGTTCGTCCGGATCACGTCCGAGACCAGCAAATCGTTCGTTCCGTCATCGCGTGATTCGCTGGCTTGACTGGCCATCGCGCACGCCTCCTTGGGGATGATTTCATGGGCTTCGAGGAGGCCCGAGATTTGTATCGGCGCTTCTTCGCGGCCACGGGGCGGGCGTGGGATTATAGTGGTCTCGGCGACATCGGCGGCCATGGCTCGGCTGATTCCGCCCAGGACCTGAATTCGTTCGGCGGAGGCATGGATGCAGAAATCCACGTCGGGGCTTGTCACGATACTCGATAAGCTTGAGAAACACTTCGGCGTGCAGGCAGCCGCCGGGCCGAGCGATCCTTACGAAATGATCCTTTTTGCGAACTGCGGATATCCGGCGACGGATGCGTCTTGCACGAAGGGTTACGAAGCACTAAAGCGCGCGGTGGGAACGAAGCCGGAAGAGATTCTGGCGGCGCCAAAAGCGAAACTGGCAAAGTTGATGCGGCTCGGCGGAATTGTACCGGAGTTGCGCGGGGAGCGTTTGAAGACTGTCGCAAAGATTGTGAATGAAGAATTCGGCGCCGATTTAATGTGGTCACTCGAAAAATTGATGAAGGAAGAAAGGAATGATACGAGCAAAGGGACTCGGCTCGCGAAGAAGGCGCTCAAGGAATTTCCAGTCATTGGGGATCCCGGCGCGGACAAAATTCTTCTGTTTGCGGGGCTCGCGCCGATAGCGGCGGTGCCTTCAGCTTGCCCGGCTGTGCCGCAGCGCATTTTGTTCGGCGCAGAAGACAAGAACTACGGAGCAGGTTACCGGGCTGCCCAAGAGGCGATGACGGCGGAGTTGCCCGAGAGCTTTGCCGCGAGGCAAAGAGCGTACCTTTTGTTGAAACGTCATGGGCAGGAGACTTGCAAGAGGGCAAAACCGAAGTGCGAGATTTGCCCGATCAGCGCGATGTGCGCGTACTTTGGGGAGAAGTGGCCGGAGAAACTGTAGCGCCTGATTCCTTCTCTCTGTACGGAAACCAGCGCCTGTGCCGGCGGAAATTATCTTACTTCCCAGGTGTCGCCGGAGCGGAGAAGTTTCGCGAGATCGCCAGGACCGCGCTTCGCAATAACGTCCTTGATCTGCTGGTTCATAATGTCTTCGTAGCGCGGAAGATCATCCCACGCGCGAAGCACGCCGATTGGCGTAGGAAAGCCGGGACGATGCTCCATGTGCGAAAGCAGGAAGGCGTAGGCGGCGCGCGGATGATGCGCGTCGTGGATGACGAGGTCCGATTCGGTAACGCCGTTGCCGAGCTGGACTACCTCGATGTCGCCGTCGGTCTTGCGCCGGATGCCCTTGTCGCGGTTCTTGCCGAAAACCAGCGGTTTGCCGTGCTCTAGCTGAATGATGTGCTCGCTGCGCGCGTCGCGCTCCGTGAGGTTGAACCACGCGCCATCGTTGAAGATGTTGCAGTTCTGCAGAATCTCGACGAACGCGGAACCTTTGTGTGCGGCGGCATGTTTCAGCGTTTCCTTGAGGTGTTGCTGGAAAACATCGACGGAGCGCGCGACAAAGGTGGCTTCGGCGCCGATCGCTAGAGATATTGGATTGAAGGGGCGGTCGAGCGAGCCGAACGGAGTCGACTTTGCTTTCTTACCCAGTTCCGAGGTCGGGGAGTACTGGCCCTTCGTCAAGCCATAGATGCGATTGTTGAAAAGCAGAACTTTCAGGCCGACGTTGCGGCGCAGCATGTGAATTAAATGATTGCCGCCGATGGACAGCGCATCGCCATCACCGGTGGCGACCCAAACTTCGAGGTCCGGCCGAATAGCCTTAACTCCTGTGGCGACAGCGGGTGCGCGGCCGTGAATGGTGTGAAAGCCGAACGTATTCATGTAGTACGGGAAGCGGCTGGAGCACCCAATGCCGGAAATCACCACGAAGTTCTCGCGCTTGATTCCCAGTTCGGGGAAGATGGACTGAACGGCGGAGAGAATCGCGTAGTCGCCGCAGCCGGGGCACCAGCGAACTTCCTGGTCGGTCTGGAAATCTTTTTTTGTGAGAGGCGTGATGGGTGGAAGGGTAGCGGTGCTCATCGGGAATTCTCCACAAATATCTCCTCGATCTTCTGCTCGACTTCGGCCTGCTTAAACGGACGGCCCTGAATTTTGTTGAGTCCGATGGCGTCGACCAAATATTTGGCGCGCAGCACCCAAAGCAATTGGCCCATGTTCAGCTCGGGCACAAGAACCGTCTTGTATCGCTGGAGAACATCGCCGAGATTCGCCGGCAATGGGTTGAGATACCTCAGATGGACGTGGCCGATTTTGCGGCCAAGCGCGCGCTGTGCTTTTAGCGCTGCCGTGATCGCGCCGTGTGTCGAGCCCCAGGCAACAATCAGTAGATCGCCCTCGGCGTCGCCGGCAGGCTCCGCATCCGGGATTTCCTGCACGATGGCCGCAACTTTTGCCGCGCGGATGCGCACCATGTTTTCGTGGTTCAGCGGCTCGTAATTGATGTTGCCGGTAACGTCCTGTTTCTCGAGGCCCCCGACACGGTGCTCGAGACCTGGAGTGCCGGGAACGGCCCAAGGACGCGCGAGCGTTTCCGGATCGCGCTTGTAAGGCAAATACCCGTTGGGACTGTTGACTTCCGTTGCAAATTTCACGGGGAAAGCCGGAATTTCATCAACGTTAGGAATCCGCCAGGGCTCCGCGCCGTTCGCAAGGTAGCCATCGGAAAGAATAATCACCGGAACCATGTACTTGATGGCAATGCGGCTGGCTTCGAGCGCGGCCCAAAAACAATCGCTGGGCGTCGCCGCGGCAATGATGGGAATCGGCGCTTCGGAGTTGCGTCCAAAGAGCGCTTGCAAAAGATCTGCCTGCTCGGTTTTTGTCGGAAGGCCCGTAGAAGGTCCGCCACGCTGGATGTCGCAAATGACCAGCGGAATCTCCACCGCAACCGCAAGGCCCAGCGCTTCCGTCTTCAGCGCCATTCCGGGTCCGGACGTCGTGGTGATAGCCAGCGCGCCTGCGTAGGCCGCGCCAATCGAGCTGGTGATGGCGGCGATTTCGTCTTCGGCCTGGAACGTCATCACGCCGAAATCTTTGTATTGCGAAAGCTCGTGAAGAATGTCCGACGCGGGCGTAATCGGATAGCTGCCCTGGAAGAGCCGCAATCCCGATTTTTGCGAGGCGGTGACGAATCCCAAGGCCAGCGCCTGATTTCCGCTCAGGTTTCGGTAAAAGCCGGGCGCGAGCTGCGCGGGCGGAATCTCGTAACTGATCTGGAACGCTTCCGTCGCTTCGCAATACGAGTAGCCTGCCTTCATGGCGAGCTTGTTGGCTTCGACGAGCAGCGGCTTGTTCTTGAATTTGCCTTCAATCCAGCGGACGGTGGGATCCATCGAACGGTTGTAAAGCCAGTAGCACATGCCCAGTGCGAAGAAATTTTTGCAGCGGCTGACGGATTTGGCATCCAGGCCGAGATCATCCAGTGCTGTTTTTGTAAGCCGTTCCAGCCCGACGGAGAAGAGCCGGTATTTGTCGAGCGAATGATCCTCGAGCGGATTGTGATCCATCTTCGCTTTGCGCAGGTCGTTTTCAGCGAAGGCATCCGAATTTACGATCAGGATTCCGTTGGCTTTCAGGTCCGCAACGTTCATCTTCAGCGCCGCGGGATTCATGGCGATCAGCACATCCACGGCGTCGCCCGGCGTGTACACGTCGTTGGAAGAAAAGTGGAGCTGGTATCCGCTGACGCCTGGAAGCGTTCCGGCAGGCGCTCGGATCTCCGCGGGAAAGTCCGGGAAGGTGGCGATATCGTTGCCGTAAAGCGCGACGGTGTTGGTGAACTGGCTACCCGTAATCTGCATGCCGTCGCCGGAGTCACCGGCAAAGCGAATGACCGCGCGATCAATCACCTCGCGCTTGTGCTTCACTGGCGGCGTTTCAATCAAGGTTGACATAGTGGCCAGGGCTCCGCTTTTTCTGAACTCCCGAACGAGTCCCCCGAGGGAGTGTGGCTCGATTTTTTAGATGGGCAGTGCGAAAACCAGGTTGGATACAGCATCCAGCCGCCCGGAGCCTACGGGAGAAGAATACCACACCGAACAGGACATGGCAGAGCGGACGGCATCCGCGCGCAAATGTGTCGTGACAGCCAAAGACGGCCGGAATGATGCGGAAGATATGTGCATGGCCGGAGTGTTAGGTTTTAGCGGTGGCAGCTGCTGCCTTCTCAAGAAACCGGGGACGCTGCCAAAGTAAAATGGCGAGCACTGCCGCAAGCATGAGAGTGGGTAGGAGCATCATGGAACGGAAGTAGCTGTCCGACATAAATGGACTGCCGGACATAAGAACGGGGTTTTGAGAGTACATCTTCTCAATTGCCGCGCGCATGAGCGAAGGACAGGCGGGAGAGAACGCCGCTATCATGTGGGCATATTATTTCCAGAAATGCTACCAGCGGAAGGTGAAAATAACGCGAAAACAATTTGTCGCTTGACGTTCGCTTTCTTTTCGCCTAAAGTGGCTGTGGGGAACTCGATCTTACGGAGGCGCGCCATGGCCCTGACGAAACGCCAAAAAGAAGTGCTGGATTACCTGGTTTCTTTTGACAACAAGCACGGCTACGCGCCGAGCTTTGAGGAGATCGGCAAGGGTCTGAAGCTGACTTCACTGGCGACTGTACACAAACATATCACCACGCTTGAGAAAAAGGGTTTCATCCGGCGTGGCTACAACCAGAGCCGTTCGATCGAAATCCTGCAGTTGCCAAAGCCGGTCAAGGAACAAATCAGCGATCGGCGAGTGCAAGAGTTGCCGTTGGTCGGGAGGATCGCCGCGGGACGCCCGTTGGAGGCGGTGGAAGAGCGCGAGACGCTTTCGCTTGGTGATTTTGCCCGGGGCGGAAACTCCTTCGTGCTGCAAGTGAAGGGCAGCTCGATGATTGAAGACCACATCATGGATGGAGATTACGTGGTATGCGAACAGACGCAGGTGGCCAACGCGGGTGATATTGTCGTGGCGTTGATCGGCGGAGAAGAAGCGACGCTCAAGAGGTTCTATCGCGAAGGAGCAGGGAAGATTCGGCTACAGCCGGCGAATTCAGAGATGGCGCCGATCATGGTGGCCGCGAACGACCTCAAGATTCAGGGGCGCGTCATCGGAGTACTCAGAAAATACTGAAGATGCGGGACGCGCGGCATCTCGGCCGCTGCCGACTCAAATTTACTCGCTCGTTTGCCGTTACCAGCTCTCGGTCGCGTTTCCTCGCAAAGCAGAGTCTGGGACCACTGCAAACATCCCTCAGGTGAGTCGAAACGGGACTCCCATTTGAAATTCCGCCCCCGATGTGAATTAATTGTGTCCATCCGGGAACGCCGTGCGTCAAAGGTACGAGGCAGGGTTACTCCAAGGGCCGCCCGAAGGAAGCCACCAAATTTGTCTCCCAAGCGCGAAAATATATTGATCGTCGAGCCTGACGATGCGAAGCGGCAGCAACTCGAGGACGCGCTGCGTTCCGCAGGCTACCAAGTCTCTACTGCGCCCTCGCAGGAAGAAGGATTTCGGCTCGTTCAGACGGGTGCCGTGGACGTGTTTCTACTTTCCGCTGATCTTGCCGATGTGTTCTGTTGCGACTCGCTGACGGAAATTAAGGGCCTGGGCTCGACGTCCAATACCCGCGTGATTCTTTTCGCGCAAGGTGGCGCGGCTGAGCGGGCGCGGGCTCTGGACTTGGGCGCGGATGACGTGTTGACGCCGCCGTGGGAGACGGCTGAACTGCTCGCGCGCGTGCGGGTGCAATCGCGCGACAAGTATGCCCTCGAAGAGCTGCGGGAGAAGTCCCGCCTCGCCGAAGAAGGGCAGGAAATCGCACACACCGCGTTTCAAGCGATCGCAGTGACGGAAAAAATGACCCGAGATGCATTCTCTCTTGATCGCGCGCTGAAGATCGGCGTCGGCGCGCTGCTCGGCGTGGCCGCGCTCATCTCGGCAGTTTTTCTTCTGTATTCACGGCGGGCGGAGAAAGAGACGCGCCGCGCCTATTCCGTGATTGCGCAGCTAGAGCGCGGCGTGCATACGGAACAGGCTCTGGTTGACGAAGCCAATAGGGCGCGAACGCAGCTCGATCAGACGGACCTCACCGCCGAAAAACAACTGCTCCAAAAACAGACGGATGATCTTCGCCAGAGACTGTCCGCGGCGGATGCCAGCGAAGTCTCCGGCTTGCGAAAGGAGCTGGAAGAAACCACGACGCGCCTGAAGAAAGTTGAAAATCAATCCAATGCCGCGGAAGGAGTTATCCGCGCCAATGCGCTGAGTGTTTGCTTGCTTCACGTGTCGGTGGTTTTCCTCGATAAGGCGTCACGGAGGCCTTTGCGGTATGGAGCGATTAATCCCGACGGCCAGCCGCTCAAAGACAGCGACGGCAACGTGGTCTACGGCCTGGACGGCGTCGCGCCCGAAGTTCGCGAGGATTTTTTTGGCACGGGATTCATTGTCGGGGAAAATCAGGTGCTCACCAACCATCATGTCGCCCAGCCCTGGTGGGAAAACGAAGAGCTTAATGCCGTGACGCGACAGGGTTTACAGCCGACCATCTCCGAGATGGCCGCCTACTTTCCAGGAGCGACCACCGGCATTCCCATGAGCGTCTCGCAGATATCGAGTGAAGCCGATTTAGCCGTCCTTCGCGGCGACCTTTCTTCCCTGAAACGACCCATTCTGAAAATAGATGGGAGAAAGCAGGCCGCAGTAAGCGGGGAGCTTTTGATTTCGCTGGGATACGCAACTGGTTTGAGCGCGATCCTGGCGCGCGCGGGCGAGGACACGGTGAAGGACATCGTGAAGGAGTCCGGCGGCGACCCGAAGAGAATTGTCGATGAGCTCGAAAAGCGCCAACTGATCCGTCCTTTGGTGACGCAGGGGCACATCGGCGACGTCTTGCCGGATAAAATTGTTTACGATGCGCAGACCACGTCTGGCGGGTCAGGTGGACCACTGATCAATCGCGACGGCGAAGTGATTGGCGTGACGTTCGCGATTTTGAGCGGATTTGGCGGATCCAATTTTGGAGTGCCTATCCGTTTTGCACAGCCGTTGCTTAAGCCGTAACGCCGTTCCCCCTCCGCTTTGCGCAGGCAAAGAATTTCTCTTGCCAATCGAAAAATGTGCTCCAGCCCTCCCGTGCATGCGTGAAACAATGTAAAGTTCCGCGTAAGCTGCTTGCCGGTTCTGCGATGAAGAAGAACACACCAATTCGGAAACTGCTGGCCGCGAATCGCAGCGAAATCGCCATTCGGATTTTCCGCGCCGCGACCGAGCTCGGGCTGCGCACGGTGGGAATATATTCGCAGGAAGACCGCTTGGCGCTTCACCGCTTCAAGGCGGATGAAGCCTACCAGGTGGGCGTGGGCAAGGGCCCGGTCGAGGCGTATCTCGATATTGCGGGCATCGTTGCGCTCGCCAAGGAAAAGGGCGTTGACGCCATTCATCCAGGCTACGGCTTTTTGTCCGAAAATCCTGCGTTCGCTCGCGCGTGCGAAAAAGCGGGGATCGCGTTTATCGGGCCAACGCCGGAGTTGCTCGAGCTCTTGGGAGACAAGACGGCCGCGCGGCGACTGGCTGCCTCGGCTGACGTGCCGGTGCTTCCGGGTACTGAAGAACCAATAAGTTCTGTAGCCGAAGCGCGCAAATTCGCCGCCGAAATCGGTTATCCCGTTATTGTGAAAGCCGCGATGGGAGGCGGCGGGCGTGGCATGCGCGTTGTGCGCGACTCGGCGGAGTTGGAATCGCGGATCGAGGAGGCGCAGAGCGAAGCAAAATCAGCTTTCGGCGACGCTAGCGTTTTTCTGGAAAAATATTTGCCACGCGCACGCCATGTTGAGGTGCAAATCCTCGGCGACCATCACGGCAATTTGCTGCATCTCTACGAGCGCGATTGCTCCGTGCAGCGGCGCCACCAGAAAGTCGTCGAAGTTGCGCCCGCTGCGAATTTGCCGGCAAGCGTTCGTGCGGAGCTGTGCGATGCGGCGGTGAGGCTGGCGCAAAAAGCGAAATACCGGAATGCCGGTACCGTCGAATTCCTTTATGACGTTGACGCGGCGAATTGGTATTTCATCGAAGTGAACCCGCGAATTCAAGTGGAACATACGGTCACGGAAATGGTGACGGGTATCGACCTGGTTCGCTCACAGATTTTGGTGGCGCAGGGCCACAAGCTGCATGACGACCCGCTCGCTCTACCGAAACAGGAAAATGTGCCGCTGTATGGTGCCGCGCTTCAATGCCGTGTCACGACAGAAGATCCTGAAAATAATTTTGCGCCCGATTACGGAAAGCTCACGACCTACCGCTCGCCTGCGGGATTTGGAATTAGGCTCGATGGCGGAACGGCCTACGCCGGTGCGGTGCTGGCCGCCTATTACGATTCTCTGCTTGTGAAAGTCACCGCTTGGGGCACGAAGCTTCCCGAAGCTTGCCAGCGTATGGACCGCGCGCTGCGTGAGTTCCGCATTCGGGGGGTCAAGACCAACATTCCGTTTCTCGAAAATGTTGTGAATCATCCGCGCTTCCGTGCCGGCGACGTCACGACCTCCTTTCTCAACGAATATCCCGATTTATTTCATCTGCACCGCCGAGGCGACCGCGCCACCAAGCTGCTCTCTTATCTCGGCGACGTCATCCTCAACGGCAATCCCGAAGTGATGGGCAAAGAAATACCCAAAGCGCTGGAAAAAGCCGTGCTTCCCTCTGTTCCCGGCATCGAGCCGCCTGCCGGAACCCGGCAAATGTTGCGCAAATTGGGGCCTAAGAAATTTGCGGCGTGGGCAAGAAATGAAAAGAGCCTGCTTATCACGGACACCACGTTTCGCGACGCGCACCAATCCTTACTGGCGACGCGCATGCGCACCTACGACCTATTGGGAACCGCTGGCGCTGTCGCGCGGCGTCTTCCAAACTTGTTCAGCCTCGAAATGTGGGGCGGCGCAACGTTTGACAGTTCGATGCGTTTTCTTCACGAAGATCCGTGGCAGAGGCTTCGCGAACTGCGCGAACGCGTTCCCAATATCTGCTTCCAGATGCTGCTTCGCGGCGCGAATGCGGTCGGCTATACCTCTTATCCTGACAATGTAATTGTCGAGTTCGTCCGCGAAGCCTATGCGCAAGGCATCGACATCTTCCGCATCTTCGATTCGCTCAACTCCATCGAAAACATGCGCGCCTCGATTGACGCTGTGCTCGAAACGGGTGCCGTCTGCGAGCCAGCTATTTGTTACTCGGGCGACATCTTTGACAAATCGCGGCCTAAATATTCGCTGAAATATTACGTGACCATGGCCAAGCAGATCGAAAAGCTGGGCGCGCATTTCCTGGCCATCAAAGACATGGCCGGCCTATGCAGGCCCTACGCTGCGCACGAACTCGTAAAGACGCTTCGCGAAGAAATTGCCATCCCTATACATTTTCATACGCACGACACCAGTGGCATTAACTCCGCCTCGGTTTTGAAAGCCGCGGATGCGGGAGTCGATGTTGCCGACGCCGCGATTGCGGCGATGAGCGGCGGTACGAGCCAGCCAAACCTCAATTCTATCGTCGCGGCGCTGCGCAACACGCCGCGCGACACGAATCTCGGCATCGAGGCGCTTAACGAATGCTCCGATTTTTGGGAAACCGTGCGCACATACTATTTGCCGTTTGATTCGGGCTCAAAAGCCGGCTCGGCGCGCCTTTATCAGCACGAAATTCCCGGAGGCCAATACACGAATTTGCGCGAGCAGGCCGCAGCCATGGGCCTGGGCCATCGGTGGCGTGAAGTCGAAAAAATGTACGCAGAAGTGAACCAACTGTTCGGCGACATCGTGAAGGTCACACCGTCCAGCAAAGTCGTCGGCGACATGACGCTCTTTCTAATGGCCAACGAACTGCGACCGGAGGACCTGCTCAAGTTAGATGAAAAGCACGATCTTTCTCTTCCGAATTCCGTCGTGGAAATGTTTTCGGGCGTGCTTGGCGTTCCACCGGGCGGATGGCCGCGTAAACTGCAAAAAATAGTCTTGCGCGGGGCTGCTCCGTTAAAGGGCCGTCCTGGCGCTAGTCTCCAAGCCGTAGATTTCGCGGAAGCGTCGAGTGTGCTGGAGAAAAAAATAGGCCACGCAGCGCGCCGCGACGATCTCCTGAGCTATCTTCTCTATTCGGATGTGTTCGTAAAGTACGATAAATTCCGACAGACTTATGCGGATGTTAGCGTGCTACCCACGCCCGCGTTTTATTATGGCCTGGCGTCGGGCGAAGAGATCCCGGTCGAAATCGAGGCGGGAAAGACGTTAATCGTCAAATTTCTAACCGCCAGCGACCCGCATCCTGACGGAACGCGGACTTTATTCTTTGAATTGAATGGACAGCCGCGCGAAGTCAGCGTGCGCGACCGCGCGCTGCGCGTTGTCGAGCGCGCGCATCCCAAGGCCGACCCCGCCGATCCCGGCCAGGTAGCCGCTCCGACGGCAGGTGTGATCAGCGGAATCGCCGTGCAAGCCAATCATCTCGTCGAACGCGGCGCTAAACTTTTGACTATCGAAGCCATGAAAATGCAATCCAACATCTACGCGCCAATCTCCGGCCGTGTGACAAAACTTCTCGTCGCACCAGGGCAGCACGTCGAATCAAAAGACTTGCTGGTGACCATCGCGCCGTGAGCGGCCCCAATCTCCGCAAGCACGAAGGTTTTCGTTCGCGCTTCCTCAGAAACCAGCGAGACCTCATCGTCTATCTCCCTCCCGGCTACGACGATCAGCCGAGCCGCCGCTTTCCGGTTCTTTATCTGCAGGACGGCCAGAATCTTTTCGACGGTGCAACCTCTTTCATTCCCGGAATGGATTGGCACGTCGGCCAAACCGCCGACCAATCTATCTGCGCCGGCGTAGTCGAACCTCTCGTCATCGTCGGCATGTACAACACCAAAGCCCGCATCCGCGAATACACACCCACCCACGTCCCAAAACTCGGCGGCGGCCGCGCCGATCGTTATGCGAAGTTTCTGATCGACGAAGTAAAGCCTTTCATCGAACGCGAATATCGCACCTCATCAGGCCCCGAAAACACCGGCATCGGCGGCTCTTCGCTGGGTGGCCTCGTCTCTCTTTATCTTGGCCTGAAGTTTTTTCACATCTTCGGAAAGGTCGCAGCTCTCTCTCCTTCTGTTTGGTGGAACCAGCGCGTTATGCATCGTTTCGCGGAGGCTGCCGACGTAAATCCGCGCCCAGCCATCTGGCTCGACATCGGCACCAGCGAAGGCCCGCGCATCGTCCAGGACGTCGAACAATTTCGCGACGTGCTCCTGCAAAAGGGCTGGCAGCTTGGCCGCGATCTCTACTACGAGCGCGTGGAAGGCGCCCAACACAACGAAGCGGCCTGGGCCCAGCGTGTCGGTCCTTTTCTCCGATTCTTGTTTCCGGCCCGGCCGAGCGAAGTATAATCCGCACCTGTCGCGTACCTTCACGGGAGCGTTTTCCCACGGTCGCATACCATCGAAGGGACATCCAATGCCGGAGAGCCGTCCGCTCACCATCCTCTGCGTCAGTTCCTACGAAAAAGGGCAGGAGTTTCTCCGCACTTGCAAGGAAATTGGCTGCCGCGTTCTCCTCCTCACGGTGGAAAAACTCCGCGAGGCGGATTGGCCACGCGATTCCATCGACGAAATGTTCTTCATGCCCGAAGAGCTTCCCGTGCAAGACCTGATCAACGCTGTGAGCTTCGCCGCCCGCTCCCAGTCCATCGATCGCATTGTCGCCCTCGATGAATTCGACATGGAAAACGTTTCGGCTCTTCGTGAGCACTTGCGCATTCCCGGTATGGGACTGACCACCGTTCGGTATTTCCGCGACAAACTGGCCATGCGCGCGCGCGCCAAGGAAGCCGGCATTCCCGTGCCCGAATTTGTCCACGTCTTGAATTACGACGCCTTGCGCGAATTCATGTCGCGAGTTCCCCCGCCCTGGCTCCTGAAACCGCGTTCGCAAGCCTCGGGTATCGGCATGAAAAAAATTCATGAGCCCGCCGATTTGTGGCCCTGGCTCGATCGCCTGGGCGACAGGCAGTCCACGTATTTGCTCGAGCAATTCATTTCCGGCAGCGTCTTTCATGTGGATAGCGTTGCCACGGAGCGTGAAATCGTCCTTGCGGAAGCGCACGCATACGGCGTTCCGCCACTCGACACTTCTCATCAAGGTGGCGTTTTCACCACGCGCACTCTTCCCCGTGATTCCGCGGAAACGCGTGCGCTCCTCGGCCTGAATCGCGAAGTCCTGAAAGATCTCGGTTTCCTGCGCGGCGTTACTCACGCCGAATTCTTAAGAGCGCACTCCGATGGCAAGTTTTATTTTCTCGAAGTCGCCGCTCGCGTCGGCGGCGCGTATATCTCCAATGTCATCGAGGCCGCCACTGGCATCAATTTATGGCGAGAGTGGGCTCGACTGGAGGTCGGCGCGGGCCGGCAGCCCTACCAGTTGCCGCAAACTCGCTCCGATTACGCCGGAGTGCTTGTGTCTCTCGCCCGCCAGGAACGTCCCGACACTTCTGCTTACAACGATCCGGAAATCGTCTACCGGGTCAACCGATACCACCACGCGGGATTCGTACTTAAGTCCTCCTCGTCCCAACGCGTCGCGGAACTTCTGGACTCCTACTCCAAAAGATTTCAAGCTGATTTTCTCGCCACGCAGCCCGTTCCTGAAAAACCTAGCAACTGATGCCTCCCTGCGCTAAACTCTTCGAGCCCCCCTACAACGTCGTCAGAGATTCACTGAAATTTGAACTGTGAGCGACGACGGCCACTGTCCAAAGGTCTAGTAACTTTCAGGAACGGCCACGCAAGACTGCATTTGCTGTGCGCCATACTGAGGAATACAGTTTGCAATACCCCAAGCGTTTTTCCGCGCGGGGTGGTGCTATCCCTTTGGGAGGGACCGATGTGGGGTAATAAGAAACCGGACACGCCGCAAAGCGCGCAACCGGAGCAGAAAAATTTTCCAACGAATCAGCCGCCGAAGTCCGCTCCGGCGACTTGGGAGGATAAACCCGCAATGAGTACAGATGCCATGCGTCCATTGGGTGCAACCGCGGACCGCGCCACCGCGCGGCTCGGGGCCAGCCTGCACGTGAAAGGCGAGATCTCCGGCAACGAGGATCTGCTGATCGACGGCTCGGTCGAAGGACTGATCCAGCTTGATGAGCGGAAGCTGACGGTCGGGACTACCGCAAAAGTTACCGCTGATATCATCGCCCGCGAGGTGGTGGTTTACGGCACCGTGAAGGGTAATCTTCGCGCAAAAGACCGTATTGAAATTAAGAAGGACGGCTCCGTCAACGGCGATCTCACCACCGCCCGCATCATGATCGAAGACGGCGCCTACTTCAAAGGCTCGATCGAAATCGATAAGAGCTCCGAGAAGGATTCCAGCCACAACGCTTTTGCAAAAAGCTCCGCCGCTCCCGTGGGCGCGCCGGCCACCAAAACCATTTAATTCACCGCTATCTTTTCGAGTTTTCCTCAAGGGCGGCGCGGACTTCCGGTCCTCGCCGCCCTTCGATTTTTCCATCCCTTCCTCGTTCCGTCGCAAAATATTTCTTAACTTGACAATTAACAATATTGGATTAAAGTGATTCCCGTATTCCTCTGATTTTCGCGCGTCACGGCTCTTGCCGCTCGCTCTCCGCGGCAAGTCTCCTTCAGCCGCGGGCCCGCAAGGAACGTGGGGCTCTTCCATGGCACACCTAAGACGGTGCGCACCGGCGCTGTTGCTCGGTTTCTTTTTGCTCGGATCCACCGGTTGTGGCGGCGGTTCCTCATCCATTCAGCAACCTCCGCCGCCTCCTCCGCAACCCGATTTTTCGATTGGCTTCTCTCAAAATTCCGTCAATCTCCAGCAAGGCGCCACGAGCTCCGCCATCGATCTGTCCGTCAATCCGCTCAATGGCTTCACTGGCAGCGTCCAAATCGCTCTCTCCAGTTTGCCCGCGGGCGTTGTCGCGAATCCTCCAAGTCCCTTCAGCATCCCTGCTGGCTCGAGCACTCCCGTCCTCTTCTCCGCCGCTGCCAACGCCACAGCGGGGAATTACACCATCGTGGCTGAGGGCTCCAGCGGCTCTCTCTCCCACCCCGCGAATCTCGCTCTTACCATTCAGAGCGCAGTCGTTGCGAACTTGCCGCGAACCGCTTATGCAAGAACCGATTCCATCCCAGACATGGATGATCCTTCCGGCGAATTTCACCATCGGCATATCGCCTACGACCCCGTTCACCAACTAGTTTTCGTCGCCAATCGCGCCATGAACCGCGTCGAAATTTTCTCTTCCACGACCGCCGCTCGCGTCGGTCAAGTCAGCGTTCCCGGCGCTAGCAGCGCCGATCTTTCCGCCGATGGCACAACAATTTGGGTTGGCACGGTCACCGAACAAGTCGCCGCGATCGATACCACGTCGCTTCAAGTGAAAGCCCGCTATGAACTCACCGGTCTGCAACCTCTTCCCAATACGCTGTTCGATCGCCCTGAAGAATTGCTCTCCCTTTCGAACGGTAATCTGATGATGCGTCTCCGCCAATCGCAGACAGGTGAAGCCTTGCTCGCTCTCTGGGCTCCTTCGTCGAACACGCTGACAAACCTCACCTCCTCAGCGCCGCAGCTTTTTCAAAACGGCCTTGGCTCGATGGCGCGGTCGGGCGATCGAACAAAAGTGCTGGTTGCCGCCAGCGACGCAAGCGGCCAAGTCGCGCTCTTTAATGCCAGCGGCAACGTTCTCGCCGGTCCTCACGGGCTAGGCAGCGGCACAATCCCTCTCGTCGCCGCAAATCCGGATGGCTCGAAGTTTGCCGTCGTTTTTGTTTCGAGTGGCACGACGCAAGTCTTCCTTCTCGACGGTTCTCTCAATCAAGTGGGCGCTTATCTGACTACCGCCGTGAACGGCATGGTTTTCTCTCGCGACGGCCAGTTCTTGTACGTTAGCGAAAACGCCGGTTCGCCTCCCGTCGTTACCGTGCTGAATGGAAATTCCCTCAGCCTAATTGGCCAAGTCCCCGATTTGTGGCTTGCGGGAAGACGTACCGAAATCGAGGACGTGGACGCCACGAATCTCTTGTTCGGCGTAGCAAACCGCGGCCTGGGCTTCGTCGATGCCGCAACTCCAAGCTCACTCCCGTTAACCGTCCCGAGCTTCGCCGCGTCGCCTATCGCTCAGCCGGCGGAAGGCCCAAATGCCGGTGGAACCGTCACCGCGCTCTCCGGGCAGAATTTTTCCTCTTCCGCGCAATTGGAGTTTGGCACTCAGTTCGCCGCCAACCCAAGTGTTGTCGGCCCCACCCAAATCACGGCCACATCGCCGCCCAACGCTGCCGCTGGCGCCATCAACATCACGGCCTATTTCCCCAGCGGCTGGCTCGCGCTCGCTCCCGATGCCTTCAGCTACGGCCCTCAAATCCTGGAGATCTTGCCGAATGCCGGAGCACAAGCCGGCGGCGACACGGTACAAATCTATGGCTTTGGATTCGGCGGCGACCCCACTAAAGTCACCGTCACCATTGGCGGTGCAAGTGCCACGGTGCAAAAGACGCAGAACGTGACAGCCATCGTGCCGTCTCTGGGGCTGGACGCAACTTACCCTTTTTCGCTCGAATGCATCACTTTGCAAACGCCTCCCGGTACGGCAGGGAAAGCCGATCTCGTCATCACTTCGCCCGCCGGATCCATCACCGCCTCCAAAACTTTCCAATATCTCCAAAGCGAAAATTTCTACGCCAAGCCCTCTTTCGATAAATTCGTTCTGTACGACCAGTCTCGCCAGTGGCTCTATCTCAGCGATATCGATCATCTCGACGTATTCGACTTGGCCGCGGCCGCTTTCCATGGCACCGCAATCGAGCCGCCCGGAGGCCCCCCTCCCACTTCCGAACTCCGCGGCCTGGCGCTGACTCCGGACAGCACTCAGCTCGTCGCCGCCGATTTTGGCGCTCAGAACATCTATCTTCTCGATCCGGATAATGGCGCTGGCACGAGTGTCGCTGTCGGCGGCGTTGCCGGCTTCTCCAACTCTGGCCCTGCGCGTGTGGCCGCCACGAGCACACAAAATGTTTTTGTGGGTTTAAGCGCGGAGTCTGGCTCCTCCGGCGCTTGCACTTCTTGCCTCGGCCAATTAAATCTAACGGCTAGCCCACCCACGATTGAACCGGCCGCTCAACCGGAAATCACCAGCATCACCGGAGCGCCTCTCGTGCAATCCAATAGCACGGGCTCCCAGGTGTTCGTTGCATTTGCCACTGCCCCTGGCGGTCCGCTTGCCCTTTGGAACGCGGCCTCTCCGGGCCAGTTTTCCACTTTCACGGCGAATGACGCAGCCACGGATATAGGCACCGCCGCCGATGGAACTATGTTCGCTCTCCAAGCCAACGGCACCACGGAAATTCGCGCCGCCGATCTTTCGCTCGCCGCCGTTCCCGCAAATCCGGAACTCCTGCAAATTCCCGGTCGCGTTCAAGTCCCTGGACTCACTCTCCATCCCAGCGGCGCTCTCGTCTACCAGCCGTTTCTTACCGGCCCTGCCGGAAATGCTGGTGTCAAGGGTGGTGTGGACATTCTCGATGCGCATTCCGGCGCCCTTCGCCTCCGCATCTTGCTCCCCCAACAGTTCATGACCGACATCGATGGCCTTCACGGCAGCTTTCTCGCCATCGACGAAAATGGCCAGCGCCTGTTCGCCATCACCTCAACCGACGGCACCGCCCAAAACGCGGGCATCACCATCGTCACGCTCGCCAACGTTCCATTGGGGATTGGCACGTTAACTCCAGCAACCGGCCCCGCAGCTGGCGGAACCCAAATCACGATCCTCGGCAGCGGCTTTCAAACCGGCACCACAGTGACCATCGGCGGAATAAACGCCCCCGCAACGTTCAAAGACATGAACACCCTCATCGTCCTTACTCCCGCCACTGCGGCCGGAGCCCAGCGCGTCACGATCACAAATCCCGACGGCGAATCCACGTCCCTGGACGCCACCTTCACCTCCAACTAACCCGACTCTTCGCTGGGGCACGGCACGCCGTGCCCCAGCTTGCCCGGGCGTCCAAATCCCGTTGCTCTTCTTTCGCATCACATCCAGCCGCAATTCTCCGCCGCCAAACTCTTCCTAACCAACCCTCGTCATTTACATCTCATAAAATGTAGAATCCTTCATGAACACGAGCCTCCAAACAACGCGCTCAATCTAGACGAAAGGTCGCAACCCATGGAAACTCGTAAACTCGGCAATTCCGATTTGCAAATCAGTCCCGTTGGATTCGGTGCCTGGGCCATCGGAGGAAGCGGCTGGGATTTTGCCTGGGGACACCAGGAAGACGCAGACTCCATCGCCGCCATCCGCCGCAGCCTCGAACTCGGCGTGAACTGGATTGATACCGCGGCCGTCTACGGCATCGGACATTCCGAAGAAGTTGTCGCCCAAGCCTTGAAAGGCTGGCACGGTCCGCGGCCCTGCGTTTTCACAAAATGCGTCCTCCGCTGGGACGACAAAGGCCACGTCACTCAGAACCACACCGCCGCATCGATTCGCCGCGAATGCGAAAATAGCCTCCGTCGCCTGCAAATCGAAGTCATCGACCTTTACCAAATGCACTGGCCGCCTTCCGACAACGGTCCCGGCCTCGAGGAAGCCTGGCAAACCATGCTCGCCTTGCAAAACGAAGGCAAAGTCCGTTGGGTCGGCGTCTCGAATTTCAACGTGTCGCAAATCAAGCGCGCAGAAAAATTTGCCCCGGTCACATCCCTGCAGCCGCCCTACTCCCTCATTCGCCGGCAAGTTGAAAAAGAAATCCTGCCCTATTGCAAAGAGCAGGGCATTGGCGTCATCTCCTACGCGCCCATGGCATCCGGTCTCCTCACTGGCGCCATGACCCGCGAGCGTGCCGCCGCTCTTCCGCCCGACGATTTCCGCACCAGAAATCCCGAATTTCGCGATCCCCGCCTCTCGAAAAATATCGAGCTCGTCGAGCGCTTGCGCAAAGTTGGCGAGCGCCACGGCCGCAATCCCGGCGAAGTCGCTATTGCTTGGGTCCTCAGCAATCCTGCCGTCACGGGAGCGATCGTCGGCGCCAGAAATGCAAAACAAGTCGAAGGTGTTATGCGCGCCGGCGA
>JBARCY010000226.1:0-2594 GCA_049794595.1 Candidatus Acidiferrum sp. | reverse complement strand
CTTTGCTGGCTTTCCCGGTTGTAGATGAGCTGACTCCCGACGCCTCGGTGCATCCCGCCGGGCGCTTTGCCCAGATCGTAGATCTGCAAATCCGGCCGATCCTCACTATAACTGTCCGAGAGAATACGATCGGCGGCGACATGACCTCCGAGATTCAGCAAGGGATCCCCGAGTAGTTCGAGGCCGCGGAAGGATTGCAACGTGAGCGTCTTTCCCGTCGTGTTTTGGACGGTCACCTGCAAAGTGGCGTACGGAGATTTGTCGTAGAGCTCAACCACAAAAATGAGGTCAGCTTTATCTTGAAGTCCAGAGTTTGTGACGGTGATAGCCCGGCCCGAGCCGAGCTCATCTTCAAATCGAGATTCAGAGGTCACGTGACGCGGATAGTCGCTCGAACGCAGCCACTCGTGATTGACTTGTGCGGCAGCGCGGCTCGTGAAGATAGGTTGGCCTCCTCGCAACGCGAGTTGATACGTTCCATCTTTGGCGTTTACGCTCAGGGCGAGTTTGTCATTCTCCAACTGCTGGGCCGTGCAAGGGGCGATGAGGATTAGCGCCTCGAACACAATCGCGATTGCAACGCTGCAGGACAATTTATGGAATCTCTTTGACACGGCCTTAGTCTCCTTTTGAAGCAATCGGCTGATCGAACTAAGCAACAGTTTGAAGTCCGATGGAACGAAGATCGCAATGCTCGATCTACTTTATGGGTATGACAGTTCGAGGCGTATCGTATCCATCGAGCCTGACCCATGCGGCCTTTGCACGTTGCGGAAGCAGGCCGCGAATCTCCACAGTCTCTCCGGGAAAAACGGTGACGTAATTGTCGTTGTATTCGATGGGAAGCAATTCATCGCCGTCCTTGGTCCCGGTGATCTCGGCACGCTCGAAGAACGCGATGTGTTCGGACGGGTTGTGCAGGCGAATGTTCACGCGATTTTCACCTGCCGAAGACGAATGCTCGGCGCTGAGCTCCAACGGCACTTGGGGCATGGTGTTCAATGGAGTCATGTCCGCCCAGCTCACAGGTTTCAATCCAAAGGCACTGTCGTTCTTCGGATCGCCTACATCATCGTCTTTCTGTGACTGCCAATAGACATTTTCCGAAAGCACCTTTTCCTTCGCGTCGAGCAACTGACAGCGTACGAAGAAAACGGCAGAGCTATCCGGAAAGCGCGGTAAGGTCATCGCTTGAACTGCGCGACCGGGATCGACCACAATATTTTCCGCGTGACGGTCTTCGCGCAGTTTGCCTTCTAAGTCATACACCCGCACGCGCACACGCAAGTTTTTTTGCTGCCTGGGGGTCTGATTCACGACGGTAATCTTCGCTTCGCTGTGATCCCCGGTCGCATAAGAGTCAAAGACCACAGACAGAGGACGTAAGCCGGTCTTGGCGCCGTAATAAGCTCCGCCGGGGCTCAAATAGTAATCGAAAATATTTCCAAAAAAGGAAGGCCAGTGGCTATTGAGCATCCAGTAGATAGTCATTTTGTGATTCGCCCATCCGTCGGCGGCGAAAGCCTCGAATTGGGCACGCGTGTCTTCGTAGTGTGCCAACTGGGCCTTGCGTGCAAATTCCTCCGCGCCGTTTGAGTCTCCGTAACGGCGATCGACAGCGTGCCGAATGTTTATGAGCGTGTCGTTTCCCGGGTTGGCACCGGAATGGAAATACCAGGTGTCGTTGATGGGCCAAAGTTTATCGGCCGGAATGAACTTCTTCAGGCTTTCGTAGGTAGGTATATGTTCATTGTCGCCCTGCTCCGCGCAAGCTCCGCGTGAAGCGGCGTAGCGCCCGCTGAACCAGTAGGTCGGAGGTCTCCAACTATACGGGCCTTCCATGTGGATGCCGTTCCACTTGCGCTCGCCCTGGTCGTCCTTGGCGTAGGAAGACACGGTGTCCACCGTGGCGTTCTGCCAGTGCAGGTTAGTGAGAATGCCGTGATACATCTTCAGGACGGGGTCGGGAGGCAAGCCATCGCTTCCGTTGGCCCAAATCCACACGGACGGGTGGTGACGAAGCATTAAAATCTGCGACTGGAGACTGTCCGCTGCAACCCGACGGTCCTCGTCATCCCATTGATCCCACATTTCCCACTGGTTGCAACACATCCAACCGAACATCAGTGGGATTCCCTGCTCGTCGGCGAGTTCGACGATGTGTTCGCTGGATATCTTCGATTCCCAGCGGAGCATATTCAATCCGAGGTCTTTTACATAACGGAGGACGGCGGCTTCACGGTCCGGGTCATAGCGGTACAACAGATCGGGGGTGTAGACCGCGCCGCGTACCAGGAAATCCTTGCCGTTGATTTTGAGATAAAAGTTTCCACCTTTGCCGATTTCTGGAAATTGTTCGTCGTGGTCGCGATATTGAGTGATCGAACGAATGCCGAATCGGATGTGAGCAGCATCGGAAAGCCGGTTGTTCTCGAGAAATTCGAGGCGAAGGTCATAGAGATTTGGTTTTCCCATGGTGTAAGGCCACCACAAATCGGGATTGCTGATGGCGAGCTGGGGATACTGCGACGGAGCGAAGCTCGCCTGACGCTCCTCGCCAGGAGCAAGGTCAATGGGCTGTTCGATTTGAATAG
>JBARCY010000225.1:0-1641 GCA_049794595.1 Candidatus Acidiferrum sp. | reverse complement strand
ATTTGTTAGAGATAAGAACTTCGGTTTTGTAACTTTTGGGAAGAATGGGCAGTTGCGAGCAAAAAAGAAGGGGCAGCTCGGTGAAGAGCTGCCCGTAATCCGTCAGGAAAGACGGAGCGCTAAGAATCCCGGTTTAGGGGATGTAATAGCGGAAAGAGGTTAAAAGCATGTTATCCACGGCCTTGGCGTTGATTCCCGCTGCTGTGGGAGTGTTGTCGTTGCCGGACCAGGACGTGCGGGTCAAGTAGGAGTATTGAAGACCCCAACGAAGTCCGCCTTTTGGACCGCTGTAGATCTTGTGCCAGAAGCCAACGGTGCCTTCTTGGATGTTGCGGATGTTGCCGCTGCAAGTACCAGCTGCGGTGACGAACGCGCTGGTGGGCAAGGGGGAAGCGGTTTCGCAGCCCGAGTTGTTAAAGTATGGGGAGCCATAACCGACAGCGACGTTCTCTCCGGCGACGTTGGTGAAGTTGAACTCCGTGCGGTAGGCATATTCGACGCCGTAGTTAAAGTAGATATCGAATTTGGGTGTCGGATGAAGTTCGAAAGTACCCAGACCGCCGCCGCCGCGAATCGGAGCGAGCGTGCCATCCGGCCGCACGGTTACATCGGGCAACTGCGCCGAGCTGTAACGGCCAATGCCATCGCCGCCGATAAGGTGGATTCCGAAATCGGCCTTCTGGGGCACGACCGGGACGCGAATATTGACGCCGATGCCGCCACCAACGCGGCTGTCATTGAAGGCGTTTGCGGAAGAAATAGTTGTGCCTGGGCAACCGGCGGGGAGGGGTATGGCTGTAATGGCAGCGGAGCAGGGGAAGACTCGATCGCGAAAATCGCTGAGGATTCCGAAGATCTCGTAATGGCCAAAGCCTGGTTCGAAGGCGGCCTTGACGATGAAGTCCGGCGTCTTATTGAGGGAATAGCCTGTGCCATCCGCCGAATTGTATTGTCCGCCAGCCGCGCCTGCCGAACCGGCAAAGAAGTCCGTCGGCTGACCGGTTGCGGTGAGAGTCGTTTGTGGACCTTCGGCGGAGACGCCGATCCAAGCTTTGTCACCGATGTTCTTGGTAACGCGGAAGCCGTACTGGCGCTCCCAAGTGAAGCCAACGTGATACTGCGGATCGATGGTCATGGGGAGATTTTCCGCGCGGTTATCCAAGCCCTTTTTCGTTTCCGTGGCCAAGCTCCACATCTGGCCTCCAGTGAAGGTCCAGCCGCTGGAAAGAGCTGCTTGACCCCAAAGTTGGCGCTGCCGCAAACAATAGCTGTTGCTCTCGCGGTTGTTCGAGGTGACGCAGGCGCCGAGCCAGTCCATTTCGTAGTAGCCGCTCAGTTTTACATTGTCTGCGTCGCCCTGGAAGAGGACGGACAGACGGGACTGGCGTCCAGTGGCGTTGAACTCAGAAACCTGGCTGAGATCGTTACTTGGAAAGGGAATGCTGTTGAACGGAGTGTTGATGTCGGAGCCCGTTCCCCGATTCCTGAAAACCGTTTCAGCCGCGATGAAGCCACCCGGCGTTATCGTGATGCCCTTGAAGCGGATGGAGGCAGGTCCTTCTTCGCCGCCTTGACCACCCGCGGCGTTCTCGTTCGCCGCAGCGGCTACGGTGGTTTTGAGGGCGTCGGTGCTGGCCGACA
>JBARCY010000224.1:0-1592 GCA_049794595.1 Candidatus Acidiferrum sp. | reverse complement strand
CTCGGCCGTCTTGATCTGTCCCACGCGCATCTCGACTTTCGCAAAATCCTCAATCCCAATCTTCTCCGCCGCCGGCGTTGCAACAGCAGCCGCCGGGGCCGCCCCCGAAGTCGCTGCTCCCGCAGTACCAGGCGCAGCCGTCGGCGTTGTCGCCGCAACCGGTGAAGGTGCATTCTGTGCTTCTTTTTCCATGGCTTCCATCCTCTCAATCGCTTCTGCTTTTTCAATTCGTGGAAACAACGCTGCCGACTTACCAAGGGCGGTGTCAGCCGCAAGCTGGCCCCACGCCAATCCCTCCAGAGCCACCGCTCCGAGCGCGCCCGTCTGTCCAAGCAACGCCCAAACTTTCGCCGTGCTCTCCGGCAAAACCGGATGCGTCAGCACCGTCACTACACCCAACACCTGCGCGGTCGTCCACAAAATCGTCCCGCGCCTTTTCTGATCAGTCTCGCTCTCTCCGAGCGACCACGGGTGCTCGCTCGTCAAGTATTTGTCCGTCGCCGCAATCAACGCCCAAATCGCCTCGAGCGCCCGTGAAAATCCCAGTTTCTCGTATTCCTCCAGCACATCGCCAATCGTTGCCTGTGCGAACTTCGCCAACTCATCATCCTGCGACAACCACTCCGAAGCTTTCGGAATCTTCCCGCCGCAATTTTTCTCAATCATCGCCGCGGTTCGGCTAGACAAATTCCCCAGCCCATTCGCCAAATCGCTGTTATACCGTTGCACCAGCGCGTCATAACTAAAATTCCCGTCCTGCCCAAACACCGTCTCGCGCAGCAAATAATACCGCAGCGCATCCATCCCTAAAACGTGCACGATCGGCCGCGGCCGCACCACATTCCCCAACGACTTGCTCATCTTCGTGCTGTCCATCAACAACCATCCATGCGCCCAAACTTGTTTTGGCAACGGCAATCCCGCCGCCATCAAAAACGCCGGCCAATAAACCGCATGAAACCGAATGATCTCCTTGCCTACCAAATGCAAATCTGCCGGCCAATACCCGGACTTTTCGTACTGCGGCCCGCCCACCGCGCTCAAATACGCTGTCAGCGCGTCAAACCACACGTAAAAAACGTGCGGTTCTTCGCCAGGCACCGGAATTCCCCAGCGAATCGTCGTCCGCGTAATGCTCAAATCGCGCAGTCCGCCCTCGACAAAACTCAGCACCTCATTCCGCCGCGCCTCCGGCTGAATAAAGTTAGGATTCTTCGCGTAAAAATCGAGCAGTGGCTTCTGAAACGACGACAGCTTAAAGAAGTAATTCGGTTCCGTCACCGTCTCCGTGGGCCGCCCGCAATCCGGACACGGCTCCCCAGGCTTCACGTCCACATACGCGTTGTCGTAAATGCAGTATTGCCCCGTGTAATGGCCCGGGTAGACAAACCCATTCTCCCGGCACAATTTAAATAGCCACTGCACCGTATGCGCATGCTTCAAATCCGTCGTACGAATGAACTCGTCGCCCTGCACTCCCAACTCGTCCCAAAGCACCTTCCACTGCGCCGCCATCTTCGCCACAAACTCCGACTCCGGAATCCCCGCCTTCTTCGCCGACCTCTCTACGTTGACGCCATGCTCGTCCGTCC
>JBARCY010000223.1:0-4739 GCA_049794595.1 Candidatus Acidiferrum sp. | reverse complement strand
TCGCTGAAGGATACCTCGGGTAGCACGACGGCGGCAGCGGGAGCGCAATTTTTCCGCCGGGCGCTCGTCGCAGGGGAACTTGCGATGGCTTTGGTTCTGCTGATCGGCTGCGGCTTGATGCTGCGGGCTTTCTGGAAACTGCAGGAAGTTCATACCGGGATGAACGCGGATGATGTGATTACCATGCAGGTTTCATTGCCGAGCGGAACCTATACAGACAACGCGAAAATCACGGACTTGTGGACAAGATTCGACGAACACCTCGAACGGATTCCCGGAGTTAAGTCGGCGGCTCTCGCTTACGGGCTGCCGCCGCTACGTGCGCCGAACATGAACGACACAGACATCGAAGGGTTCGTGCAGACGAAGGATGGTCCCATACAGAACGTGGATTTTTATCAGGCCGTAAGCAAAGATTATTTCGCGACGATGGGCATCCGTTTGATGGACGGCCGCCTGTTTGACGACCGCGACGTGCAGGGCGGACCCGACGTGGTGATCATCAACAAAACGATGGCGCTGACGTTTTGGCCACATCAGAACCCGATCGGCAGACGTGTTCGCCCCGACAAAGAATGGTGCACGATCGTCGGCGTGGTGGATGACGTGAAAAACGCGGGACTGGACCGCCCCGCGGGCACGGAATTGTACCTTCCTTTCCGGCAGACGGCGGCGGTGAACGAAGGAATATCGAGCATGTATGCAGTGCTGCGGCCCCAGGGCGGAGACCCTCGCGCGCTGGCAGGAGCGGTCCGCGAACAGTTGAACGAGATGGACCCGACGCTGCCACTTGCAGATGTGCGGCTGATGGAGGACGTGCTTTCGCGTGCGCAGGCACGGCCGAGATTCTTGACGCTGCTGTTGTCGCTCTTCTCGGTCGTCGCGCTGGCCATCGCGACTGTGGGAATTTACGGAGTCGTTTCGTATTCGGTGGCGCGGCGCACAAAGGAGTTTGGTTTGCGCTTGGTATTGGGCGCGCAGAGCGGCGATGTGCTCGGGCTGGTGATGAAACAGGGCGCGGGGATGATCGCGGTTGGAGTGGCGTTCGGCCTCGTGCTGGCGCTTTTCTTTACGCGGCTGATGGCGAGTTTGCTCTTCGGAGTCGCATCGACCGATCTCGCGACGTTTGCGAGCGTGACCGCGCTGCTATTCGGAGTCGCGCTCGCCGCGTGTTATATCCCAGCGAGGCGAGCGACGAGGGTGGATCCGATTCAGACACTTCGGTACGAGTAGTTTCGGCACCGGCTAGTTGTGCAAGGCGCTGCTTCGAATCTGATTGCGGGCCATGGCGAAGCCAGAATTGTTTTGCGAGTCCGGATACAAGCGCTGAAAACCCCAGAAGCGCGAGTTGCAGTCTTTGCAGCGATAGGGCCAAACAAATGCCAGCCGAAACCAAACCCGCTCGACGAACCCTTTTCTTCTTGACCGCCGCACGGATTTGCTCTCGCAGACCGGGCATTCGCTGATTCTCTTAGCAAAAATGAGAAGCATAGTAATCGATCGGCTCCATTTCTATGTAAACAGTATGAGGAAGCTGGATCGTTCTCAGGTGGAGGGACTAGGAGCGTTGTGCGCTGCTGATATCCTGAACCGGGGGACAGTGAATTCCGCGTGCACGATACGCGGGACTCAATAGGAGCATGTGGGACGGCGGCGGGAGAGCTTGTTTCGACGTGGATGGAGACCTGAAGGGAAGGAACGCAGCGAGACAGGAAAGCCAAGGCCCCTGACTTTTGGCGCTCCCGGGCGCATACTAAATGAAACGGAAGCCACGTTTCCGTATCCAACAAGAAATTGAAGCGGTACAAACCTGGCAGCAACCAACGAGGAGCAAAAAATGAATGAGATGACCGCGGAAAACGCAATGTTTTTGCTACATGGCGCGTATTTACCGATGCTCAAAAATGAGAGCAAGGTGACAAAGAAAGTGATCGAGGCAGTGCCGGGCGATAAAAGCGATTACCGGCCGGATCCGGTATCCATGAACGCGATCGAGTTGGTGCGGCATATTGCGGCGACAGATAACCGTTTTGTGGAGACGGTGATCACGGGACAATTCAGCACGGGAGCCATCATTCCCGAGGGGGCGAAGACGCCCGCGGAAATTGCGGCGTGGTATGAGCAGCGCCATGCCGCGAACCTCGAAGAACTCTCAAAGTTAGGCGGCGAACAGTTGATCAGGATTGTGGATTTCCGCGGAATGTTTCAACGCCCGGCGGTGACGTTCTCGATGCTAGGGCTGCATCACACCATCCATCACCGCGGGCAACTGAGCTCTTACTTGCGAAGCATGGGAGCAAAGGTGCCCTCGATTTATGGAGAAAGCTACGACTCGGAGCAAGCAAGAAAAGCAGCGCAGGCATAACCGAACTTACTTCCTCGCCTGGATTTGTTCGTAAACAAAACGGAATAATTCGCAACTAGAACGCGCGATCCGTGTTTTTAGGAGTAGCTGACGTCCGGAACCCCGCAAATTCCCCGGGGGCTCTACAAGAATCTCTGTATGGTCAGCCCACAGCAGCGATGAGAAGCTGCGAATCCTAAGGAGGATTGCGAAATGTTCCGACTAAAGGGATATCTAGGGCCCCTGGTGCTGAGCGCTGCGATGCTGGCACCCATGCTGACGAGCGGATGCGCGGCGCGAGTGCGCTATTACGACTCCTATCACAACGACTACCATCGTTGGGACGGCGGAGAAGAGCAGTCGTATCGCGTGTGGCTGGGGGAAAGGCATTATGAATACCGCGACTTCAAGAAACTGAACAACGACCAGCAGCGCGACTATTGGAACTGGCGCCACGATCATCCCGGCAATCATTAATCATTGCAGAGAGAGTCGTTGATCAAGAGCAACGGACGCGATCACGGCTAGCTCACGCGAGTCGGCCAAGGGAGACGGAATCGAATCCGCCTCCCTTATTTTTTTCGGCGTTGCAAACGACGATACTTTTTTCGAGAACAACTTTCTGGTTCGCAGCCGGACGTGGCAGGAGTCGGCGTGGAGTTCCTGACCGAGCAGCGCTGTTCGCCAACAATTCCATCCGGAAAATGCAGAGCGTGTTATCACCGGCGCGCGATGCCGCGGCGCCGACATGCGCTTTATTCGAGTGGAATGCCGGGGTACCAGCCGCTCTTGGCCAGAAAGGCTTTCGGATCGGTCATCTGCAGGATTTCGCGAAAAGCCTGGGTCTTGCCGGGGGCATGCTGGTAATAGGATTTAACGATGCGATAGCCGACCCAGTAGCCGAGGTCGCCTGGCTTTTCCAGTGTGCTATTGAAAAGCCACTTGGAGATATCGGTTTTGTCTTCGTCGGGGACGAACTCGGTCTCGATTTCCTTTTCGTGCCCCTTCGTCGACACTTTGAACTGGGAATAGCCGACCTCGCCGGAAATCATCTCGGCGGTGAACTCGGCAACACCTTCGATCAGGGACATCTCGAGGACGGTGGGATGCTCGTCATCGACGAGAGCCCGCGCTTGCTGGACATGGGCATATTCGTGAGCGATTACATGCACAAACCGGTCTTCGACGTTGGGGTTGAGCCAGTTCGTGGCGCAAAGGCACTCAAGGCCGACTTGGACGCCGGAGACGGGACTCCCGATGGCCACCGGTTTGCCGCGACCGACGGCGATCGTCACGGGCGGGAATTTCGCATCAGGATAGAGCTGGCCCAATTTGAGAATCGCGACCTGCAGGCGCTCGCGTACGCGAGGTAACACGGCCATGCAACGCTTGGCATCGGAATACATTTCGGGATGCGCTTCCAGGTTTTTGGCGATGGTGACTCCGGAAACACGCCGCGCCTCGGCGAGGTGATGAAGCCCGTCTGAGCCGGGATCGATATAGTCGTCTTGAAGCTGATCGGCGGTCGGGTGTCCGCCCGCAGCATCGTAAACCTTAAAGAAGCGAGCGACGTCCTCGGTCTGAATGACCGGCTCGGGCGCGGAGCTGGAGCCCGTTGGAGTCGAGCTCTGCGCCGCTCCCGAAATCGCCGCGCAAGCTAGGACGCCAACAATAATTACAACCCTCACACCGATCCGCTTCATGTTCCCCTCCGATGGTTATGCGGGATTTTGCTTCGTGAATGCTTTAAAAGATACGGCTCGATGTGCCGCAAAGTTCCCTTTGAAAAACACATGAAAGAGAAAACGAGAAATGGACCATTCGCGACGCGTTTAAGGGGCTTTGGCCCTGATTTAGCGGACAACGCCACTTAGCGGACTGGAAGCGGAAGCGTAAAGACGTTTTGGCATGCGGCCCGCGAGCCAGGCTTTGCGTCCGGCGGAAACGGCTTCGCGCATCGCTTCGGCCATGAGTACGGCGTCGGCGGCTTCAGCAATGGCGGTGTTCATGAGGACGCCGTCGGCGCCCAGCTCCATGGCGACGGCGGCATCGGAAGCGGTCCCGACACCAGCATCCACAATCATGGGAACTTCGGTGATACGCTCGCGGAGAATGCGAAGGTTCGCGGGATTCTGAATGCCGAGGCCGGAGCCAATCGGTGCGGCCAGCGGCATGATAGCGGCGGCGCCTGCGTCGATAAGTTTGCGCGCGGCGATGAGGTCGTCGTTTGTGTAGGGGAGGACGACGAAGCCTTCTTTCACCAGGACCCGCGTGGCTTCGATGAGCTGTTCCGTGTCCGGGAAAAGAGTTTGCTGGTCGCCGATGACTTCTAGCTTGACCCAGTTGGAGAGGCCGACTTCGCGGGCGAGGCGGGCGGTGCGAATGGCTTCGTCGG
>JBARCY010000222.1:0-3033 GCA_049794595.1 Candidatus Acidiferrum sp. | reverse complement strand
AGCAATTGCGTTTCCGTGCTTCAGATGATTGGAAGTTGTGCAATGGGATCGAGGCGGTGACCGCTTACTGCGATGACTGGGACACGAAGCGCGAAAAGCTGCCGTATGAGATCGATGGCGTGGTGATTAAGGTCAACTCAACAGCCATACAGAACGAATTGGGGTTTACCGCCAAAGCTCCGCGCTGGGCGATCGCGTTCAAATATCCGGCGCGACAGGAGACTACCGTAGTCAACGACATCATCGTGCAGGTGGGCCGCACGGGCGCGCTGACGCCGGTCGCTGTGCTTGAGCCGGTGCAAGTGGGAGGCGTCACTGTCAGCCGTTCCACACTCCACAATATGGATGAGGTCGAACGGCTTGGCTTGCAAATTGGCGACACGGTGCTGATCGAACGTGCGGGCGAAGTCATTCCGCACGTTCTGAAAGTCGTGAAAGAAGGAAAGAACCGCAAGCCATTTCGCATGCCGAAGCATTGTCCCGAGTGCGACAGTGCGATTCATCACGTGGACGGGGAAGTGGCGTATCGCTGCGTGAACGCCGCTTGTCCGGCGAAGCGGAAAGAGTCGTTGCTGCACTTTGCTAGCCGTCACGCCATGGATATCGACGGCCTCGGCGACAAGATTGTCGATCAATTGGTGGACAAGGGGCTGGTGAAGGACGTCGCCGATCTGTATGCCTTGAAAGAGGACGATGTTGCGGCGCTCGAGCGCATGGCGGAAAAATCCGCGCAGAATTTACTTGCGGAGATCGAAGGCAGCAAGAAAAACAGCTTGGCAAGGCTCATTCATGCGCTGGGCATTCGCAACGTCGGCGAGCGAACCGGCCAATTGCTGGCAGAACATTTTTCTTCACTCGAAGAGCTGGCCGCCGCAAAGGAAGAGGAGCTCGAGGCGGTTCACGAAGTCGGACCGATAGTCGCTGCCGCCATCGTCGAATTTTTCTCCGAGCCGGCCAACCGCCAGCTCGTCAAAAGGCTCCACAAAGCGGGAGTCCATCCCACCGCCGAAAAGCGCGAAGTCAAAAGCCAAAAGTTTGCCGGCAAAGCGTTTGTCTTCACCGGCGGCCTAGCCAATCGTTCGCGGGAAGAAGCCGGCGAACTCGTCCAGCAACACGGCGGCAAAGTGTCCGGTTCGGTCAGCAAAAAAACCGACTACGTTGTGGTGGGAACCGACCCCGGCTCCAAGCACGATAAGGCCAAGGAACTCGGCGTGACCATCCTCACCGAATCCGAATTTGAAAAGCTGATCGGTCTCAAATAGCGAATCCCACTACCTCTCGACGTGTTGTTCTTTGCTGTCTGGCCCCGTTATCCAATCGAAGCAGTGAGAGATAATCTTATTCGCGGGCTCAAAAACCCTCGGGAAAAAGATGGCGGTAATAAGCAGCGCGAGAAAGAATAGCTGCAAGATTCTCGTAGCATGCGGACCCAGGAGCGGAAGGGAGCGCAGGAGGGGAGGCTGCGGCGATAATCTTCCGTGAAAAGAAAAGAGAAGACTGAATAGCCAAAAAAGTATCCAAGGCACAAGCAACACTGCGATGAGTCTCCAATAGAGACGAGAACCGTGGGCTAGGTGCTGGCCGCAGAGCACCAGAATGTAGTGATCGCCTCTTCGCAAGGAACGAATTGCTTGGTTCCAGTGCAGCGCTTTTTGTGGGTCTTGTTTTTTGAGTCTGTTGTACGCGCGCCGCATGAGCCGCGATGTTTTCTTCTCGAATTTCGCTGTGTCATATTGCGCTTCGAATTCTTCATTCAGAGCTGTCGGGTCCTCAGTGGCATTCTTGCCTTCCGTGAAGTACATCATTCTTTTCTCAAGATCAGAGAGCGACACGTTGTCCAGGGCCGCTTGCTCGGCGGTTTGTTGGACCAGAAAATCTTTCGCTTCTCGGACGTGCATCCCGGAATTCTAGACAAGTGGCGTGTCAATAACAATGCTGCGTTTTTTGGCGATATGCGCAGGTATAATGGAGTTGGCGGGTGAGCCGGGTGATCGCTGGCTTGGTCATCGTGAGATGGCTGGGCGGGAGGAAAGTCCGGACACCGTCGTCGTAGGCTCGCGAGAGCCGGTGACGAAATAGGGCAACGCGCCTGGTAACGCCAGGGGTGCGGTAGCACAGACTTGAGTCTGTGGCTCTTCGCGTGCGCGAAGTGAACGCGTGAATTGCGCGGCTGAAGAAAAGCACACAGGCTAAAGCCTGTGCTACTGTTCACGGAAAGTGCCACAGAGAATATACCGCCGGCTGGGAGAAGCACGGTGGCATCGCGCAGGAAAACCTGCGAGACGTCTTCGAAACGCTCGCTCAGTTTGGCAAGGGTGAAAAGGTGGGGTAAGAGCCCACCGCTCCGGTGGCAACATCGGAGGCACGGAAAACCCCGCGTGGTGCAAGGCCAAATAGGAGGGGAGAGCCGGCCCGGCTCGCCGAGAACGTTTGCGAAAGCAAGCGCTCTTCCTCTGCGATGGAGCAATCCAGCGTGGAGAGCAACCCTCGGGTAGGCTGCTGGAGCCGTGGTGCGAATCACGGCCTAGAGGAATGATCGCCGCAGCATGCCGTCCTTCACGGGAAGGCGCGCCGCACAGAATCCGGCTTACAGGCTCGCCCGCTATTTTTCAATGACTGACGGATTTTTGGCGTAATTGGCCAAGATCACGTATGGGCACAAACTATCAAGTCCAAGCTCTGTCGTCCGTTTGTCCAACCTGATTCTCAGCAAAGAGTTCGTTCTGTGGCTCCATCTGCACTGCGCAACTGGATCGGCCACGGTTTCGCGCTGGCAACTCCAATCTCGTAAAAGAAAAGATAACCTGGCGATAGTTCCGCGCGGGGGTAGCATTCGCCGGACAGTCCCGGAAGTAATCATTGACTCCTGTTTTGCGCGGGGCGACACTAGCCCTACCCTTCAACAATCTGTTTCTTTGGCTGCCCTTTCGTTTCTTTCTCAGCTTGCAGGAACTGAATGTCCCAGACGTAATTTCGCATGCACGAGCAAACGTGTCTGTGCGAGTTGCCTCAGCGTCACTGGATGTTCGGGGA
>JBARCY010000221.1:0-5371 GCA_049794595.1 Candidatus Acidiferrum sp. | reverse complement strand
GCACGAATGCGCTCGATCCCAATAATCCTGACGTGGAAGTGATGCTGGATATCGAAGTGTCCGGATCGATTGCGCCCGGCGCAAAGATCGTCGTGTACTTCGCTCCGGATGCCTCGGACCAGAGTTTCCTCGGCGTGATGAACGCGATCATCACCGACACCGTAAACAAGCCGAACATCGTTTCCATAAGTTGGGGTGGTCCCGAGGAGGAAGCCACGGCGCAATTCAGGAATGAGTTCGACCAGTTGCTGCAGTCCGCGGCGCATCTTGGCTTGACGGTTTGCGTCGCGGCCGGGGACAGCGGCTCCGCGGATTTCGCATCCGATGACCCCAACTGGGACGGCAAGGCGCACGTGGATTTCCCGGCTTCGGATCCCTTCGTTCTCGCCTGCGGCGGAACCAACTTAACCGCATTGGGCAGCGCCATTTCCAAGGAGGTGGTGTGGGACGATGGGAAAAATGATGGAACCGGCGGCGGAGTGAGCCGGTTTTTTGCGTTGCCGAGCTATCAGCAGAATGCCGGAGTGCCTCCGGCCGCCGATCCTACGGGCCCTGTGATGCGTGGAGTGCCGGATGTTGCCGGCGATGCTGCGCCCGCTTCGGGGTACCGGATCCTTTGCGATGGAACGAGTTTCCCTGATCCGTCTCAGGGAATTCCTCCGGTGGGAGGCACCAGCGCTGTGGCGCCTCTGTGGGCCGGCCTCATCGCGCGCATCAATCAAGGGCTGAACAAGCCGGCGGGCTTCATCAATCCGCTGATCTACGCTGCACCTGCGGACGCCACTTTTCGAGATATCACGCAGGGAAACAATGGCGACTACAAAGCAGGAAAGGGTTGGGATGCCTGCACAGGATTGGGCAGCCCTAACGGACAGAATTTGTTCCAGGCTTTATCGTCGTGAAGCACGAGATTCACTGCGCGGAATCGCGACCAAATAGAAAAAAGGATGGCGAGCGGCGCTGACCTGTTGCGCCGCTCGGATCCCTTTGGGTCAGGCGTGGGAAGCGGAAACTGCCTTTGCGCGAGCGCTAAGGATTTCCATCGCACGTTCGAGCAAACTTTCAAACTCGCAGCGTTCTATTCTTGGACCAGGAAAAGTGACGCTCTGGCTTTGCGTAATTACCACGGAGTTTTGTTCTTCTATAGGAAAGTTGGAAAGATTTAGACTCACCGGCACACCCCTTGGAAAATAAGTGCGGACTTTGAGTAGTGTCCGGGAGACTGAAATCGTTTCACGCGGCGGCTGCGCCCGGGAAGGGCGCAATGGAATGCGGCAGAGCCCGCAAGGATGCCGAGGCTAGGGCACATGGCCGGCTGCGGAGACTGTCAGGAGCCGGCGTAGAGCTGGAAGGGCGCCCAATAGTAGGGCTTGCGAAAGACGCTGTCTGAATGCAGAAGCGAAAGCTTTGCGGCCCGGAGGGCGGCGGCGGGATCCTCTCCGTGGCTTAGACCATCGTAGAGCTTGTCCATAAGCTGGGGCGTAGAAGCGTCGCTGACTTCCCACAGAGCGCCGATGACGTTGTGAGCGCCGGCGCGCAGGAAGGCCCAGGAAAGGCCGACGAGTCCCTCACCTGAGAATTCCCGTGTTCCAGCACCATTGCAGGCGGAGATCGTCACGAGATAAGCGGTGAGATGGCGCTTGACGATGTCTCGCGCATAGAGCTTGTAGGAATCATCGTCTGTATCTCTGCTAAGGATGACGGCCGACTCGAGGGGGCGCAGGCGGCTGGCCGTGCCGTGCGTTACAAAATGCAGATAGGCGAACTGTTGCGGCTTGCTGCTTAGATAGGCCGCCGGTGTGGCCTCGCCGCCCGAAAGAACTTCACGGCGTTGCTCCGAAAAATACTTTTCGATGTGCTGCATTTCCGCCGCGGCTTGCGGCAACGCCGGGAAATCGGCGTTTGGTGAAACTGTGTTGCCCACAAGCAAGAGGCTCGCTGCTTTCGGAGCGGGCCGCGCCGCGGCCGAAGCGAGAAGAGTTAGGGAGTTCGCCGTGGTGACGGTCACGTCTTCGATCCAGTAGTGCGAGTTGGGCCCGGGAACGATCAACGTTTCGAAGTTCAGGCCATATAGGCTGCCGTCTGGCAGCAGGGTGACTCGCGAGCCTTTAGGAATGAGCCTCGCAGCGGGTTCAACGAGCGTCTCGTAGAGTTTGCGTCCGTCTGCGTTAGCCGTTTCGAGCGGATCTCGCGTGCCAAGTAGCGCGTCCCCGTAGGACTTCACGAGCGCATCCAGTTCTGCTTCGGGCGGCAAAGGGAAGACGTGGACCTTCGAAGGGGTAACGAGCCACAGATACCCGCGCTCGCGGCCTAGCCAGTAAAAGAGCAGGGGAGCGCGCAGTCGCTGCGCGATCTCCTGCGGGCGAAATCCCGTTGACGCAGCCGAGATGGATTTTGGCGCGGTTTCGAGGCCCTCATCCAGCGTGCCCGCACGCGCAAGGTCGGCCGCGCGAAGTGCATCAAGCGCGCGGCCCTGGGCCATCAGGAATCCGACGTAATCATCGTAAAACTCGATCGCGCTGGTAAGAAATGATACGCGGAATTCGTCGCGGTGCACCCCGGCTCGCGCGTTTTCAATGGTGCTGATGGCCCGATGAAATTGGGATTCTGCCTTGGCGGAGAAGCCTTCGTCGGCGTAAACCCGTGCGAGGCGCGCCTGAGCCTGCCACCGCAGCGGCGTTTCCAGGCTCTGATCGCGGATTACACCTTGAAGAGTTTCCTCGGCATCGCGATATTCCTTCCTGCTTGCCGCCACGCGTCCCGCGACGATCATGGATAACGCAATGCCAGACTGATCGAGGCCCGCTCGTTCAATCTCTAACGCCTTGCGATTGTACTCTTCGGCCAAATCCACCCGGCCGGTGGCAAGCTCAATTTCGGATAGCGTGTTCAGACAATTCGTCACTGTCGCTTTGTCGTCCATCGAATCCGCAAGGGACAGCGCCTGTTTCGAAATCGCTTCTGCGTCCGCGAGCCGCCATTGTTGGTAGTAGACTTCGCCCAGTATAGTCAGCCAGTAGACGCGATTCCCTATGCGGCCGGCTTCACCTGAAATCCTCTCAGCTTGCTTCAGGGCGGTTTCCGCATTCTCGAAGTCGCCCACGACCTGATAGTTCCAGCCCATGTTACCCAAAGCCAGCGCTTCGGACGAGCGGGTTCCAAGCACTTCAGACTTTGTCAATGCAATCTTGAACCAGTCAATCGCTTCATCATAATGCTCTTCCCCCATCGCTACATTGCCCAAGCTCCCGAGCGCATTCACCTCAAGAAAGTCGAGTCTCGCCTCACGAGCGAGGGACAAGGTGCGACGAAAGGCGTTTGCCGCATCGACATACCTCTTGCGAGTTAGTTCGAGCGTTCCCCGAGCCTGAGCGACGTCGGCTGCTAGCGCGGGTTGCTCTGGGCGCGTCATTTCCTCCGCTGACTTAAGCTCTTTTTCAGCAGCATCGAACCGTTGCAAGAAGGTGTAGTCGAGACCTCGAACCATCGCCCGACGAGCGGCGACTTCCGTATGCGCGAGGGAAGCGGGGACGTCATCGTCGATTAGCTGCAAGGACTCGGTATACGAGCCTTGCAGCAAAAGAATATGTGCCTTCTCCACGCGAAAACGCCACGCGGTGCCTGTGTCCTTCGAGCCAGACCTTCGATAGGCTGCATCGGCGTCTCGAAGAGCCGCATCCAGTTTTCCTCGTTGAATTTCTTGCCGGATTTTCTGGTAGGAGAAGTCCGCGGAATGCCCTGTATGGCAACCGCCGGATAGCGAACACGCGAGTACGATGGCACCTAAGACGGCACGACCTATTTTGTTGGCGGCCACGGCTGGCCCTGGGAAAGAACCTCTGGACCGGCAGCTATCCCCCCGCTGGGTGAGCCGAGTTTCAGGCGAATCATTGTCAAAGTACGAGTACCGGGAACGGCAAACACCTCGCCCAGAGAAACCTCCCCAAAATGGGGGATGCGCAGGGTGTGACCTTTTATCTCGACTCCAGGCAAACTCGTTTCGATTTTTTCGACCAAAGAGCACAGAATAGCCCCGTCTCCCGACGCCACTATTTTCCCGGAATCCTTAAAGCTTGCAACCGCTTTCGTCAAACCCTCGTGCGTAGGATTCTTCAAAAACAAATCGTGGTGCAGCGTGACCCTGACCGGATGGCCGCCGATTCGCAGGTTATCGAATTCGCTTCCAAGAGCAATGATATGCGTTTCCTTCTGCCCGTGCCTGCCTTCTGAAGTGAGTCGCGCCACAACGCGGTCGGCCGTGATGAATTCCAGAATGTTCAAACCTTCGAGCGTGGCGTTCGCGGCGGTCACGACGGTTTTGTCATCCATCCAACTCCCTGAGACGTGCGTGTGACCGGCCTTGAAGGAGACAAAGTGATGAGCCTGGAAGTTTTCAACGCGCGCAGTGGCGTGGCCGCCAATACTCGGCAGGGATGTCGCGGCTTGCGCTGGGATGACGTGACCGAAGGGACGATCAAACGTGCCGCTGAAGGCATTACCAAGTGCGTGGAAATGGAAGGGGATTCTCTGCTCTACGTTCATTGGGGACACCTCTTGAGATTGAACTTAAATGGGGCCTAATACTTATTCATTTACCGTTGAAATTCAATGACAAAAGGCTTTTGATCGATGGCGCTTCCCTGACCACCTGAGGCCTGAACCGTGAAAATTACGAAACTGTACTTGCCAGGTTGGAGAGAACCTCCCGGAATGTTGACATGTACCGAGCGCTTTGCTTCTTCTGGGGAAACCGGCAGTGTAAAGCGCACCTTGCCTGATGCATCTTGAATTTCGCAAACATAGCCACTGGAAGAGTTACCGGGCATGTCCACGTCCACGCCAAAATCCTCATTAGGGCTTACTGCGAGCGTCAGCGAAGATGTGCCTTCGCCACGCGAACCTACAGACAAGAGAGAAAAGGACTTAACAACTTCTGCCGTGGCTGTACGGGCCGATGCCTGTTTCAGGTTGGGGATCGTGACGCCATTCTGGTAGCCAATCACAAGCAGAAGAGCGCCAAATACGGGAATCGCGAAGGCAGGCCGCAGCCAAGCGAACCAGCCGCCCCCGGCTGGAGAAGTTACGGCAAGCCTTTTATCGTCAATAGCTTGTGGAGCTTGCTCGCGGACGACTTGCCGCGCGCCTTCCATCAAGGCAATGGTGGTCTTGATCTCTTCAGCGCACGCGGCGCAGTCGAAATAGTGCTCTTCATACGCTGCGTGTTGCTCCTTCGGGAGTTCCCCAAGGAGGTACTTTTCGGCGGCGTGCAGCCGCACAGCTTCGTTATGGTCCATTTGTGTCATCCGATGAGTAGTGCAGGACGGGCTCGGTTCGTTTCACGTCTTCACTCTTGCCTGCTCCTTTGCGGGCA
>JBARCY010000220.1:0-2981 GCA_049794595.1 Candidatus Acidiferrum sp. | reverse complement strand
GAGCGCAGTAAAGCTGCTTTGCACGCGCGCGATTTGGCACGAATCAATCGCGCCGCGGACCAGCTGAATCGGGAGGCCTCGGACATCCTGGAATACCAAGCATCGGAGTTCCCCGCGCAGGAAGACTGAAGGCAGGGGCTGGAGCGAATGTGACTCGTGGCGAACTCTATCGTGTTCACAAACCCGGAGGCGATCCGAAGGAGTACCGAACGTTCGTGATAACGAGCCGTCAAGCGCTGATTGATTCCCGGTTTTCGACGGTCGTCTGCGCGCCTGTTTTTAGCATTGGGCAGGGATTATCAACGCAGGTAGCAGTTGGCCTGGACGAAGGGATGAAACATACGAGCTGGATCATGTGCGACAACCTGGTGAGTTTGCGAAAGGCGGATCTACGGCAGTATGTGGGATCACTGTCCGCACTGAAGCTGGCGGAGTTGAATCAAGCTTTGAGAATGGCGCTGAACCTCTAAAATAGGGAGCGAATCAGGGCCGAATCGGAAAAAACCACTCTGTCAAACGCTACTAAGTGGCTAAACGTCAGGTTTGCAGTTCGGCCTCGAGAACGCAGACCGGCGACTTTGTCGGAAGGACGCGTGTGAGCCGGAAGCCGGCTTGGTGAAGGAGATGGGCGAATTCCTCCTGAGTGCGCTCCCGGCCGCCGGCGAGAAGAAGCATTTCGACATCCAGCCATTTGGCCATGTGGGGTTCATTGCCTGGGGTGAGCACCGCTTCAATCAGAATCACGCGCGCTTTGTCCTTGGCGGCGCGCCGGCAATTTTTTAGGATGGCAAGTGCGCGTTCATCGTTCCAATCGTGGATGATGTGCTTCATGATGTAAGCGTCGCCGGTCGGAACAGAGGCAAAGAAATCACCGCTGCATGTTTCGCAGCGTCCCGCGAGGCCGGACTCGTGTATGCGCGCGTTTGCGCCCGCCACCACATGATCGAGATCGAAAATTATCCCGTTCATTCCCGGATAGCTTTTCAAAATTGTGCTGAGTAGAAGGCCGTGCCCGCCGCCGAGATCCACCAAAGTCTTGCCGTTCAGCCACGAAAAGTCGTAGACCTCGAGCACGCGCGGGACGAGGGCCCTGCTGAACGCGGTCATGGCAGCGTTAAATACTTGGGATAGCTCTTTGTCCTTCGCAAAACAATCGAAGCAGGAGAGGCCAAAAACCTTTTCCGGGACAGTTTCGCCGGTTTTGATGGAGTGCAGCATTTCGGGGTAGGTCTTGAAGTGGAACGCGTCGCCTAGCCACAACACCATGTCGCGAAAAGAATCCTCGCGGTCGGAACGAATGAGTTCTCCGATCGGAGTGAGCGCGAACGTGCGTGGCGATGTTTCCGAGAAGACCCCAACACTCGCGAGCGCGCGCATGACGCGATAGAGCGCATCCTCGTTCGTTGCCGAGGCGCTGGCCAAATCGCGCGTTGATTTCGGGCCGTTTTTCAGCAGATCGGCGATGCCGAGTTTTGCGATCGCGTGGAGAGCGGACGACACCATATACCCGGTAGCAAGTTGCATGACCTGATCTGCCGGCTGAGGGCCCTGCGTTTGCGCTGGGGATGACATTTGTAGCCTCCGTCTGGTAGGTACTCTACTCTATAGAATAGGACTCGCGCCAATGACAGCCGTGAAGAGCGGATTCAGGCTCAAGGTGTATCGCGCGAATCAAAAAAGGTAAAGGGAGCCATGTACATACACATGTTTGCGTTTCGGTTTAAGCAGGGAGTGACCACACAACAGAAAGAAAAAGTTGTCGCGGAGATACGGAAATTGCAGAGCGAAATTCCGCTGGTGTTTGAGTCATTGGTAGGAATGAATGACTCGCCGCGTGGCGCGGGTTACGAGTTCGGCGGCGTCATGAAATTTGCGGATAAGGCGGCTTGCGAAAAATACGGAGCACATCCTGTCCACCAAAAATTGCTGAGCTGGTTGATGCCCTTGATCGAACCGATCGAAGTGGATTTTCCCGCATCGGCTTAGTCACTCATAGCGAAGCGCGATTAAGGGATCGAGTTTTGAGGCGCGGTACGCGGGCCAGAAACTGGCGAACCCGGCCACCACTGACAATACGACAACCGCGATAACCAGAGTAAGTGGATCGCGCGGCTTCAATCCGTATAGCAAGGACTTCGCCGTTTGCGCCGAAGCCAGTGCCAGCCCCGCGCCCACGATTAATCCAATGAGCGTTAGCGAGCCTGCTTCCTGCAAGACTAGCTTCAACACATCGCCGCGTTCCGCACCAATCGCCATCCGGATGCCAATTTCCTTCGTCCGCTGCACCACCATGTACGAAATGACCCCGTAGAGCCCGATGGCTGCCAGAAGCGCCGCCAGGAAACCGAAGAATCCAGAAAGGGTAGCCATCAGTTCATCCGGCAATAGCGAATCGTGGATGCGCGTCCTGAAGTTCTTGAAATCGAGATCGATGCCAGGATTCACGTCGGCTATCGTTTCCTTCAGCGACCCGATGAGGCTTGTAAGCGGAAGCGAGGACCGAATCAGGATATGATCGTCGGGGCTGGGATTCTCCTGCTGCGTGGCCGGGAAATACATGAACGGCAAATATTCTTCGTGCATGTCCTGGAACTTGTTGTTCGCTGCGACTCCTACGATCTGGTAAAACGGCCGCGGTTTTCCGGGTGGTTCGTGAATGCAAAATCTCTTTCCGAGCGGATCCCCGCCTTTCAGAATTTTCTTCACGAACGCTTCGTTAACGATAGCGACCTTCACCGATGTACCGGTGTCCTGATTGTTGAAATCGCGGCCGGCAAGCAGAGGTGTCCCGATGGTCTGAAAATAGCCCGGGCCCAGATAATTGAGCCACGCCACCCCCGAGTCCTTTTCGGAACCTTCGTTAATGACATCGTCGTTCCAGTTGGTGCCTCCGAAGGGGACAAGCATGGCGTGAGCGGCCGATTGCACGCCGGGGATTGCATGGACATGCTCCACAAGCTCGCGCTTGAATTCCGTATAGC
>JBARCY010000219.1:0-2585 GCA_049794595.1 Candidatus Acidiferrum sp. | reverse complement strand
TCTCGCGTGCCGCAGCTTGCGAAAGATCAATGATGCGGTTCTCGACGAACGGCCCGCGGTCCGTGATGCGCACCGTGGTCGATTTTCCGTTGTTCAGATTCGTCACGCGCACCATGGTATCGAACGGAAGCGTGCGGTGCGCCGCCGTCAACTTGTTCATGTCGTAGATTTCACCGTTCGACGCACGGCGCCCGTTGAACGGCACACCGTACCAGGAGGCGTTGCCTTCTTCGACGTAGCCTTCCTGGGCTGGATTGGCAGGCTGCTTCGCTCGTTTTGGGGAAGGCGCGGGAGCCGGTGCTCCAACGGACGTCGCGCTCTTTGAAGACTCGATGGTTTCTGGCGACGCTGGGGCGGGTTGCGACGGCGGAGGTGCGTTGGCCGTAACGTGGCGCGCGCCGCAGCCGGCGAGGAAAAAGAAACAAACGAAGTTCAGCAGACACAAAAGACTGGCACGGCGTTGCGTGGCCTTTGCGTCGGTCACAAGTCGGCTCGCATCATGGCTGCGATGGCGGTTTCTGAGAATCTTTGTCGGCGCGCGCCGCGTTGCGAGCTTCGATCCACGCCGCCGCTTCGGTGATTTTTTCGGAAACTTCGCGCAAAAATTGCGCCGTACGCTTTTCGGTTTCGGGCGCGACTTCTTCCTTAACAAAACTTTTTACACGCGCGAGTTCTTCATCGACGCGCTTTCCGAAATCCTCGAAATTATTGATCTTCTTCAAGCGTGAAACCTCCTCGTCGATGCGGCGGCCGAATTCCTCGAATTTGTCCATGTGGATGCGCCCGGCTCCTCGCTCAGGGTAAAAAGCCGCGGATTCTGTATTATAGGAACGCGGTGCATGGCTCGCAAGGAGGAGAATTGGCGCTTTCCTATGAATGGCAGCGGCGTTTGGAGCGCTGGAAAAGTACAGTGCGGGGACTTTTTGGATTTGGAGGCGACGGAGGCCAGCGGCAGCCCCGTCCGCAGATTTGCCCCGCTTGCGGTTCGCTAGTAGGCATTAGCGCAACACACTGCCACGTTTGCGGCACGAGTCTGCGTTTTTCTGTCGCGGCTTTCAGCAAGAGATTTTCGGGAGTGTTCGGCGAGCACGTCGCTCCGGTGACCACGGCTCTTTTAATCGCGAACTTCTTGATGCTGGGCGTGAGTTGGCTTGCTTTTGCGGCTGCAGGCAAGGGCGGCGGCCTGACCATCTTATGGGGCTTAGGCGGCGAACCTCAATATCGTCTCGGCGCAAGCTTCGGCCCGGCGATTTTCTACGGACACGAGTGGTGGAGGCTGGTGACGGCCCAGTTTCTTCACGGCGGACTGATCCACATCGGATTCAACATGATGGTATTGATGCAGATTGGCCCAGCGATCGAGGAGGTGTACGGATCCGCGCGCTACCTGTTTCTCTACATTGTGACCGGCGCGTTCGGCTACGTACTGAGCTCAATCACCGGCCATTTCTCGCTGGGGGCCAGCGCCGGATTGCTCGGGCTCATCGGCCTGATGCTGGCCATCACTTCCAAACGGGGCGGGTCGCAGATGCGCGAATTGCGCTCGCGAATCATCACTTCGCTCGTCATCCTGTTTGCCATAGGCTTTACGGGATTCATGGCCATGGACAATTGGGCGCATGGCGGCGGCTTGGCCGCGGGATTCTTGCTGGGGAAGGTCTTCGCGGACCGGCCGCCGGCTACCGCGAACGAACGCCGGAGAGCTTATGGGCTGGGATGGCTGGCGGCGCTGGCGATTGCGGCCAGTTTTGTATTGATGATTATGCACTATCGCGATCCTTTGCCTGGAGAATCCGCACAATCGCATCCCGCGACGGGAGAAAGTGCGCTAATCTACTGTCAGTACAAAACACCAGCCGTGGATCCTCATTCCATCGTCGTCGTGAGCCTGCACTCTCCCAAAGAGAAAGTCTGGGGCGAACTTCTGGATATTAATCCTTCAGGCGTCACGTTGCGCGGCATCGACCTAAACTCTTTCGATCATTTTGTCCGACAGATTAACGAGCCCGACGGTGAACGCATCGGACTGCCTACTATTTTTTTCCCGATGAATCGCCTCGAGCGCGTCTCTCTCGATGAACCGACCGGCGCGATCCCTTCGATGAACGAACTTTTCGCGCGGAAAATTGGCCGCACGCTCACCGATTATCTCTCGCAATTTGCATGACACATTTCATAACTCGACCCGCCTGAACTGAGCTATCCTGAATTGCAATGAAAGGCCGCATCTGGACGGTTCCCAATCAAATCACTCTGCTGCGCCTCGGCTTTTTGCCGTTCTTTCTGATTCTTATTTCCTACGAGAGTTATAAATGGGCATTGTTGGTGCTCGTTGTCGCGGGCTTTTCGGATGGAGTCGATGGTCTGCTGGCGCGAAGCCTCAATCAGCGGTCGTCTCTCGGGGCGTATCTCGATCCCATCGCCGATAAGCTGCTGCTCTCTTCGTCGTTCATAATATTGGCGTTCAAGAAAAAGATTGCGTGGTGGCTGACGATCATCGTTTTCAGCCGGGATATCCTGATTCTCGTGGTGGCGGTGGTGATTTTGCTGATTTGGGGCTACCGGCCGTTCCCGCCCAGCATTTT
>JBARCY010000218.1:0-6934 GCA_049794595.1 Candidatus Acidiferrum sp. | reverse complement strand
GTGTTACCAACTCCGGCGGCCCACCGTCTAAACCGTTTGTGGACACAAATTCGGAAGACTGGCGCTCGGCTGTGGAGCTTCTGCTGATGAGTGCCGTTTTCTTCGCGCGAGAAGTCCTGCCGCGGATGGAAAAGAATAAATGGGGACGCTTCATCACCATCACGTCCTCAGCGGTCAAGCAACCCGTCGACGGCCTGCTGCTCTCCAACTCTATTCGCGCCGCCGTCGCCGGTTTGGCACGCACTCTCGCGAATGAATACGCCGCGAACGGAATTACCGTCAACAACGTTTGTCCCGGTTACACGCGCACCGCGCGCCTCGATGGGCTTGCAGCCACTATTTCCGCGCGAACAGGAACTCAGCCCCAAACGGTCTTCGCCGATTGGACTCGACAGATTCCCGCAGGCCGCATCGGCACGCCGCAAGAGTTCGCGGCGGTCGTTGCCTTCCTCGCTTCGGAGCGCGCCAGTTACGTGAACGGCGTTTCTATCGCGGTCGATGGCGGCATGGTCAGGAGCCTCCTCTAACGCGATGGGTCCCTCTCTGCGCCGTCTTCAACTATCGTTGTTGCCCGAAAGTTTCGCTATCGTTGGACTTTCGCCGCGCGCGAGGGTACCGGAATGGGCCATGGAAGGCCCTTTCTTCTCCGTCACGCGCACGAGCGACGAACTCTCGATTATTGTCGAAGAGTCTCAAGTGCCTGCTGGCATGCAATCCCAAAATGGCTGGCGCATGATCAAAGTGCACGGACCCTTCGTTCTGTCGGAAGTCGGCGTGCTGGCGGCGCTTGCCGGACCGCTAGCCGCGTCCAAAATCAGTTTGCTTGTTGTCACCACCTTCGACACCGATTATTTGCTCGTCGCCTCGGAGAGCCTGACCGCAGCCGTCTCCACTCTCGAGCGGGCGGGGCACGTGTTTCAAAGGAGCCAAGCCCAATGAATTTCGCGGAATTTCTAAATGCCCGTCGGCCGCGCCGCCACATACTGACTGTTGCGGTCGCGAGCGCGCTTGCCGTTCTCTTCGTTGCACTCCATCTTCGCGCCGACGAGCCGTACGCCCGCAGCCGCGACTACGACCTGCAACACTCGCGCATCGCTCTCCGTTTCGATCTTGATCAGAAGAAAGTCATCGGCGACGTGACTCACTCGCTTACGATCCTTCGCGAGGGCACATCGGAGATCAAATTTGACTCGAGTGGCCTCACCATCGAGAGTATCACCATCAACAAATCCCCCGCCAAGTTCGAGACTAGGGACGACAAGCTCGTCGTTCGGCTCTCTTCCCCCGCGCACGCAGGCGAAAAATTCGACGTCACGATTCGCTATGAAGGCAAACCTGCCAAAGGCTTCTATTTTATTCTTCCCGACAAGGAATATCCGGACCGCGCACCGCAAGTCTGGACGCAGGGCGAATCCGAGGACACGCACTACTATCTTCCGACCTACGACTACCCGAACGATCGGCTCACCACGGAGACGATTCTCACCGTCCCGGATTCCTGGGTCACTGTCGCCAACGGCAAGCTGATCAACGTCTCCCCAGAGCACAATGGAATGAAAACCTGGACCTGGCGCGAATCTCTTCCCAGTTCGACCTATCTGATCACCGTTGTCGCGGGCAAATTCGATGAAGTCAAGGATTCCTGGCACGGCATCCCCGTCGACTACTACGCGCCGCAAGGCCGCGGCGACCGTCTTTCCGTCAACTACGGCCGAACTCCGCAGATGATCGAACTCTTCAGCCAAAAGCTGGGCGTCAACTATCCCTGGGAAAAGTACGACCAGTCCATGGTCGATGATTTCGTTGCCGGCGGGATGGAAAACTCCAGCGCCACAACCAACACCAGCTCTTCGCTTCGCAGTCCCAAGCTCGTTCCGGAATATCCCACAGATGAAGACGACCTCATCTCGCATGAACTCGGCCACCAGTGGTTCGGCGATCTGGTCACCTGCAAAGACTGGGGAGACATTTGGCTGAACGAGGGCTTTGCCACATTCATGGAAACGGTCTGGGAAGAAGCGCACTTCGGCAAGGACCAAGCCGACTACGACAGGTGGGAGGCCGCCCACGGCTGGTTTGCGCAGCACAGTCTCTACGAGAAACCGATCGTGCGCCACGACTTCAATGATTCCGGCGAGTTCGACGGCAACGCCTACACCAAAGGCGGTTGGGTTCTTTACATGCTCCGCCACCAGCTCGGCGATGATGCTTTCTACGCCGGTCTGAAGCGCTATCTCGAAGTCAATCGCGGCAAAAATGCAGTCACGGCCGACTTGTCCAAAGCCATCGAGGAAGCAACGCACACCGACGTCGATCAATTCTTCAACCAGTGGCTCTATGGCGCCGGCGCTCCCAAGTACGATCTCAGCTACACCTACGACGACGCAAAACACGAGGTCGCCCTCACCGTTAAGCAAATGCAAAAGATCGAAGGCCGCGTCGGTCTCTTCCATATTCCCACGGAAGTCGAAATCACCACCGCGTCCGGCCCGAAACTTTTTCCCATCACTGTCTCGAAAGAAACCGAAGTCTTCCCGTTCCCTACGGATTCCGCCCCGCTCATGGTGCTCTTCGATAAAGGCGGCCAAATCCTCAAATCCGCCGACTTCCACAAAGAGAAAAAGGAATGGCTCTATCAATTGAAGAATGCCACCGAACTTGGCGATCGGGCCGATGCGGTTGTTGCTCTCTCCAAAATGAAAAGTGATGATGCCGTTGTCACCGCGCTGGGAGATGCGCTTCGCAACGACAAAGCCTGGGGCATTCGCGCCAACGCCGCAGATGCTCTCGGAGAGTTGGGCGGCGCCTCAGCTTCCAAGCAACTTCTTGAAGCGCTCGACGCCGACAAGGAGCCTTGGGTGCGCACGCACGTCGTCTCTGCTTTAGCGAATTTTAAAGATGATCCCGCCATCGTCGCCAGGCTCAATTCCATCGCCGGCGATGACAGCTCCTATCGCGCCCGCGCTGCCGCCCTTCAGGCCATAGGCCGTCTAAAAGGGGCTGGAGCTCTTACCACGCTCGATGCCGCCGTCGCCGCCGATTCCCCGGACGACATCCTGCGCAACGCCGCGCTGCGCTCCATGGGGCAGCTCGGCGACGACAAAGCCGTCCCACTCCTTCTCCAATGGTCGGCTCCCGGCAAGCCGAGCGATTCGCGCACTGCCGCCATCGCCAGCCTCGCTCGTCTTCAAAAGGACAACAAAGACATCACCCAACAGCTCGCCTCTTATCTCAAGGAGCCTCGCTTTCCTGTGCGCTTTGCCACGATCTTTGCGCTCGGCGCCCGCGGCGATGCAAGCGCGGTTCCCGCTCTTGAAGCCTTGCTACATAGCAACGACCTCAGCATCGAAATGGCTCCGATGATTAAACGCCAGATCGCGCACCTGAAGAAACCCGCAGGAGGCGCTGGCGCTATGGCTGGCGAAGAAGGGGAAGAGAGCGAAGGCCCTGAAGAATCCGCGGATGCAGCTAACGATCAGGGAGCCGTCGCAAAGCGGCTGGACCGGATCGAACATCTGATGGAACAAATGAACGACCGCCTCAAAACCATCGAAACGCGCTTGCCGCCGCCAAAACAGTAATTCTTATCGCGCAAAATGATTCGAGCGCCGATTGGATTCGGCGCCCGCTCTTCTTTGTGCTCTCTGTGTACTTTGCGATCTTTGTGTAAATTCCTTTTCTTATATTTTGCGTCGTTATTTCTTCCCGTCGGGCTCTGCCAGCAAAATCCGCAGATCCCGCAAATTATTTCCGGTCGGTCCCGTGACGATGGTGTCGCCGAGCCGCGCAAAATAACTGTACGAATCGCTCTCGTGAAACATGTATCGTGCATTCAATCCAATCGCCCGGCCGCGTTCGAGCGTTTCCCCATCCGCCACCGCTCCCGCCGCCGGACTGTTTCCATCCACTCCATCCGTCCCCGCGCTCAATACGGCGATCTTCTCTCCCGCGATTTGTTTCACGCAAGCCAGCACGAACGCCGCGTTCCTGCCGCCAATCCCTTTTCCGTTCACCGGCGAACTTACTTCGCCATCGGCGATCACGGCAACGCGTTGCCCAGGATTGGCCTTGCGCATCTCGTTGAGTTGCGCCAATAGATACTCCGCCGCCGTTTCCACAGGCCAATCGTCTGTCGCATTATCACAGCAGGCTAGGAATCCTGCCGCTTCGGTGGTGTGGTGCGCCGGATGGAACAAATCATCCAGCCCGAGCAGCAGCGAGAACTGTGCGTTTTGGAATGCCGTGTCGCCTTGCTTCGGCGTCTCCGGCATCTTGCCTTCGTCCAGCCATCGCAAAAGCGCCAACGGCAATTTTTCCCTCAACGAATATTCCTCGATGACGCGTTGTACGTTCGCAACAGTCGTCGGGTCGGGCAGAGTCGGCCCGGAAGCCAGCGCCGATTCTTTCCCAACGGGCACGTCGCTCACGGCAAGCGCGATTATCGTCGCGCGTCGAGCGGCTACCGCAAGTCTGCCGCCTTTTACGGCCGAGACGTGCTTCCTCACCGTATTGATTGCGTCGATTGGCGCGCCGCACGTCACCAGGGCGCGATGCAAGTGCTGCACGTCTTCGAGCGTCTGCCGCTCATCTAGCGGCAACTCGACCAGCGCGGAGCCTCCGCCAGAGAGTAGAAAAAATACGACGGTCTTCTCGTCGCACTCTTTCAGTGAAGCCAAAATTGCTTGCGCGGCCTTCCAACTCTGCTCATCGGGGGTTGGATGTCCGCCGACGAAGTACGTCATTCCCTCGACCGCAGGCTTCGGCGGTGTCGGCGCGGAAACAATTCCTTCAACGGAAAAATGTCCGCTCAACAAAGTCTCGAGGCCTTCCACCATTTCATGCGCGGCTTTGCCGATCGCGATGACTCGCACGCGCGCAAAGGCGCGAAGGTCCACTTCCAAATCTTCGAGACGCAAAACGTTCCCCGCGAGGTGCAGTTTCCTCTGCATCGCCTCGGGGATATCGATCGCTGAAATGGTTTCCTGGAAAATCCGGCGGGCAAGCTGCTTCAGATCCGCCATGGGAGAATTGCCGTCACTTTAAGATTTTGCTTTCAGCACTTCGGGATTCAGCATGTTTGGCGGCCGCTGTCCCTTGAACAGCGCGATCACATTTTCCGCCGCCATGCAGGCCATCTTCGTCCGCGTTTCAATCGAGGCTGACGCGATGTGCGGCGCCAGCACCACGTTCGGTCTCTTCAGCCCGGGATGGATGAACGGCTCATTCTCGAAAACATCCAGCGCCGCTCCCGCGATCTTGCCGCTCTCCAGCGCGTGCACCAAAGCTGCTTCGTCCACCACAGGCCCGCGCGACGTATTGATCAAAAACGCTGTCGGCTTCATGCGGAAAAATCTCTGCGCGTCAAACAAACAGCGCGTTTCTGGAAGGAGCGGAACATGAACGCTGACGAAATCGGACTCGGCGAGCAAATCATTCATCCCGCGGTACTTCGCATTCAGTTCTTTCTCGACCGCTGCCGGCGCCTGCACCGCGTCCGCGTACACTATTTTCATCTGAAATCCCAGGGCTCGCCGCGCCATCGCTCTTCCGATCCGCCCGAACCCCACAATTCCCAGCGTCTTGCCCCAAACATCGGTTCCTACAAGCTGATCCAGATCCCATCCGGTCCAGTTCCCAGAGCGCGCCAGGGCCTCTCCTTCGCCGAGGCGCCGCGCCACCGCCATCATCAGTGTCCACGCAAAGTCCGCCGTCGTTTCATCCAGGACGCCGGGCGTGTTGGTAGCTACGACTCCGCGCTTCGTGCACGCCGCTACATCAATATTGTCGAATCCAACGGCCACGTTGGCGGCAATCCGCAATTTCGGAGCAGCGCTCAACAAATTCAAATCCACTTTTTCTGTGAGCAGGCAGACTAATCCTTCTTTATCTTTCACCCTGCGAAATAATTCTTCTTTTGAAATGCGTTCAGGCTTGGTCCAATACTCAACTTCACAGCTCCTATTCAGAATCTGCTGCGCCGCGGGAAACAGCGGCCGCGCCGCCAGTACTTTCGGTTTCACCATGGTTCTCCTTTATCGGCCTGGCGTCTTTGTGAAAATGAACACTACCGCATCCTCCGCCATCTCCGTCTGCGCCCTCCGCGCCAGAACGGCAGTTTCCGGCGCCTATTCCTTCTCGACCGGACCAAACCCACGCGCCTCGGCGACACGCATCGGAGATACATCGAAGGTATTCAGTCCCGCGCGCACCGTGGGATCATTCTCGACGAACTGACGGGCCTCGGCCTCATTCTGCGCTTCGAAAACGGCTATTCCGAAAGCTCCGCCGAGCGCCATCACCGGGCCGTAGATAAGAATTTTGCCTGACGCAAATCCTTCGTGCGTATAACGGGCATGCTCCTGCATCAGCAGTTTCTCTTCCGGCGTTATATCCATCGGAAACGTCGGACGCGGCGGAATCAGCTCCACAAAAAAGTGAGCTTTGCCCATAGTTCGAGCATGATATCACGCCCAAAAGAAGTCCGGCCGCAGAGTGGCTGGAGACTTCATGCCGCCATTGCAGGGCGAATCCCGCGAGGAGACTGGCTCAGCGCTCGCCGATTAGGTGGCGGCAGCCTTTTGGGCCCACTCTCGCTGAGTGTACTGCGCCTGCTGGAACGTCGCAGCGACTGCCTGGGGTGTACATCTCAGAAACGCCGTTCATGGTCAGCGTCATCTCGCCGCTCAAGACGATATGCGCGGTTTCGACTCCGTGAGTATGCTCAGGATAAAATGCGTTCGGCGGATCTTGCCAAACGTAGGAATGGCTATAACCTTCGAGCTCTAATTGTTTCGCCAGTTCTTTATCGTCCATAGCCGAATTATAGAGCGCGCTGCGCTCCACCGATCTCAACGGATATTTCTATCTGGCGGCGCCTCGGCTGCTTTCTTTCTGTATTCTCTCCAAAAACGGTAACGCCCTTTCCGCATTGATG
>JBARCY010000217.1:0-27348 GCA_049794595.1 Candidatus Acidiferrum sp. | reverse complement strand
CGGATGCCGTCGAGCCTCGGAAAATCGCCGCTTTGATCCATCTCATAAAAGAAGATCTGGGATATCAATTGCACCAGTCTGTGCAGGCAGTGAAGTACGAATTGTCGAACAAAGCGGCAGCCACGTTTCGTTATTCGGATGGAGCCGTTGATCTTACCGCGGCCGTAAAGCGTTCTTCTTTTGAAAGTTGGATTTCCGACGAGTTGAAGCAGATCGAGTCTTGCATGGACTCCTTGCTTAAGGCAAGCGGGGTTCACGCAAGAAACGTAGATGCCGTGTTCCTGACGGGCGGAACGTCGTTCGTGCCAGCGGTACGAAGAATCTTTGCCACGCGCTTCGGAGAGCAACGGATTAGGACAGGAAATCAATTTACCTCGGTAGCATGGGGCTTGGCGCTCAAAGGGGTAGCCGTCGCGTGCGGCAGCTCTGGCTAAATTCCCCCGGCGCTCGCCGAGGAACCCGTCTGCAGCTTCTTCCAGGCTCGAGTGAACACGTCGCAGGCACGGTCGTCGAATAGCACGAAGTAAATCTTCTCGACCGACGGTTGCGACTTCAAATGCAAGATTGCTTCTTCAAGCAGGATAACCGCGCATTCCTCCATCGAGAAGCCGGCTATGCCCGTGCCAACCGCCGGAAAGGCGATCGTCTTTAGCCCACGCTCCGCGGCGATTCGCAGAGAATGCGCCACGGAGTTACGCAGGTTCGCCGCGGTCGTCCGTCCGCCCAGCTGCATGCTGGCCGCATGAATCACGTGCCGCGCTTTCAATTTGCCGCCGCCGGTGATCGCCGCGTACCCGACCGGGATGCTTCCAATCTCATCGCACTCGCGCTGGATTTCTTCTCCGCCTTTGCGCCGGATGGCCCCCGCAACACCCGCGCCCAGCTTCAAATCGTTGTTCGCGGCGTTGACGATCGCGTCCGTGTCCATATCCGTCAGGTCGCCCTGCTGGATCACGATTTTTTCTGAGAGCGGAGGATTCATGTGTTTGCCGGCGGCTTCTACTTCAGCAATTTCTTATAGGCGGCTTCATCGAAGCCCAGGACGATTTGGTCGCCGCGGATCACCACGGGCCGCCGGATCAAATTCGGCGTCGCTGCCATCAGCTTGATCGCTTCCGCTCTCGATGGCGGCTTCTCACTCATGTTTTTCGCGCGATAAAGTTCGTTCCGCGGATTCAGAAACGATTTGTAATCGCGAGCGCCAATGAGCTGGTCGAGTTCCGCTTCGCTCAAACGATTCTTATCCAGATCGCGTGAATCTAGTTCTGCGCCATGTTCGAGCAAGAAACTTCTTGCTTTGCGGCAGGTCGTTCAAGTCGGTTTCTCGAGAAAGCGCAACCTAATCTTCCCCATGGTTTGTCTCGCGGCCCCCGCGCTGAATTCCGCGCATCGTTATTTATTTATTTCATTGCTTCATTACGTTGTTGCGTCTTTACATCTCTTATCTAGTATCGCGGAATCTGCGGATCAATCTCAACCGACCATTGATCGATGCCGCCGGTCATGGATTTGGCGCCCTCGACGCCCTGCTGCCTCAGCCAAGCCGCTGCATCCAGGCTCCGCATCCCGCGGTGGCAATAGCAAATCACCTCGCCCGCGTCCAGCAACGTGTTCAGGTTCGCAGGCAGCGCCCCGAGCGAAATCAATTTCGCTCCAGGAATCCGGCACAGTTCGTATTCCCACGGCTCGCGTACATCCACGAGCAACAACTTGTCGCCGCTTCCGATGCGCGCGTTCACTTCTTTCACCGAAATTTGGATATCTTCCATTCTGATTTATCGCCGCGGAAAATGCCCGGAATTGAAAGGTTATTTGCCCTGAAACTTCGGCGGCCTCTTCTCGAAAAATGCCCGAATCCCCTCGCTGCAATCCTCCGAATGAAAACATTTCATCTGCAGCTCGACTTCGTGGTCGAGGGCTTTCACCAGCGCTTCCTTGTGGCTTCCAAACATCACCTTCTTCACCGCACGCATCGCGATCGGAGGCCCCTGCGCGATCTTCTGCGCCAGCGTTCTTACTTCCGCTTCCAACTGCGCAACTGGCACAACGCGGCTGACAATCCCCAGCCGAAGCGCCGTCTGCGCATCAATCATCTCCCCGGTATAAAACATTTCCGCAGCCATCGACGGTCCGACAAGCTGCGGGAGAAAAAACGTTCCGCCGTAATCTGGAAAAAGTCCCACGCGGGAGAAATTCTCTCCGAACGATGCGGTATCCGCTGCGATGCGGATGTCCGCCGCAAGCGCGATGTTCATTCCCGCACCCGCAGCAGGTCCGTTCACGGCTGCAATGATCGGCTGCGGCATCAACCGCATTTTCAGCACGGCCCGCATTCCCGAGCGCAGAATCGGCCCTAGTTCTTCGGTCTCGTTGCGCTCGCGTCCTCTGCCGATGGCGGCGAGGTCGCCGCCCGCACAGAAAGCGCGGCCCGCGCCGCTTAGGACGACAACGTGAATGGATGCATCTTCCGCAATGCGGGTTAGTGCGTCGTTTAGTGCTGTCGAAAGCTCGCTGTTAAGCGCATTCAGCTTGTCGGGACGATTCAACAACAGCGTCGCGATGCCGTCTTGCTTGCTTTCAATGAGGAGTGAACCTGCGTGCGCCGTTTGAGCTCCGTCACTCATGGAATTTCTCCATGCTAATGTCCCGTGGCGTCACGTTCGTTGGCGTCGCGTTCTTTTTCGGTGCGCGCCACGAACTGCGCCAGCTTGCGAAAATGTTTCAATTTTTCGCCTTTTCCCTGAGCATTCTGCGCGCTGGTGGAGGGCAGCACGTAAACGCGCGCTCCATAGAGCGACTCCTTCTGCAAACCGAACTTGCACTTTCGCTGGGAAAATTGCTCGTAGACAATCTTTCCATGGAACGCCACAACGTGCGGCGTGAACTCTTCCAGCTTCTGCGAAAGCACAATCCGCCCTTCCGCAAAATCGCTCCGCGTTAATTCTTCAACGCCCTTCGTTGGCCGCTTGACCAAATCCGTAAGCCCAATCCCGAATTCGATCACGCGTTTGTCGTCGTGATAATCGAACGGCTCCGGCACGACGCCGCTCTCATACAGGATCGGCCAGAATTGGTTGGTGCGTCCCGCGTAGTAGTGGCCCACGCGCACGGAAGATTCGCTCGGATTGCATCCGACAATAACCAGCTTCATGCCTTTTCGCAGATGGTCGGGCAGCGTTCGCATCTTCCTAGTGTTGCCTACTTTGCGTTCTGAGTTCCATGGTTTCGCGCGGGACGGTCTCAAGGGTCAAGGCCCGCCATCGACGACAAATTTCATTTCCTCTCGTTGAGAGCGGGCTCTGATTTCGGCGACTTGCGGAGATGGCGGACCGCTCCGCCGGCGCAAAGCCCTAAGATCAAAAAGGCAGGGAGCAGCCTGCCCCATGGAGATTCGGCGATACTGAGTAACTTTGGCGAGAACCAGAAGGAAATGTAAAACATCGTCAGAAATGTTATCGCCGTAATGAGAATGGCCCCGGCAATTGGCAGCGCCCACGGGGATGATGTACCACTATGCCTGGAATTATCCGCGGGCGACATGGGTGCATTTTAGCCATTGTGGGAAGCGGCGTCAAAGCGGGGTGGCCCCTCAGATATCACTCTTCCGGCTCGCGCTGGAGGCGGCGCTACGGTGCTTGGTGGTATGGGCCACAAATACTCGTACAATTCTGAATCCTGGGGCCATGCTGGCTCATCGAAAGAAGAGTGTGAGGCGTGTGCTTTCGTGATTTGTGCTAACTTTAGGACGGAGACATTTGGAGCAGGGCTGCTGATTAGCCCTCGACATATTTTGAGCACGCCAAATCCACACCGGCTTCCTTCGACTATCGCTCGCGAAGACGAGCACTTGCTTGTCGCAGCGGCGAAATCGGGCGACGTGGCTGCTTTTGAGGAATTGGTCAGCCGCTACGAGCGCAAGATTTTTCGTCTGACGCTGAACATCACCGGCAATCGCGAGGATGCCGAAGATGCGATGCAGGACGCCTTCCTTAAAGCCTATTCTCACTTGAAAACCTTTCAGGGCGACTCGCGCTTTTACACCTGGCTGGTTCGCATCGCCGCCAATGAAGCGCTCATGCGGCTGCGAAAGCGCCGGCCGAATCAGTTTTCGTTGGACGAACCCATAGCTGGCGACGAGGATTTGATGCCGCGCGAGCTGCGCGACTGGGGACCAGGCCCCGAGCAGCGTTTTGCGCAAGTCGAGATGCGGGAGATTCTGTCCAGCGTAATCGAAGAGCTCGAGCCGGATTACCGGATGGTTTTTGTGCTACGCGATATCGAAGAACTTTCGACGGAAGACACGGCTTCCGCTCTGAGCATTTCTGTCCCCGCCGTGAAATCGCGGCTGCTGCGCGCGCGGCTGAAACTCAGACAAAAGCTGGATCGCTATTTCAAACAAGGTGGCGCGAATTGAACTGCCAAGACATCATCCACGAACTTTCTACGTACCTCGACGGCGAACTCGATGCATCGATGAAGCGGGAACTCGAGCAACATTTGGAAGACTGCTCCGAGTGCAAGCTGGTTGTAAACCAAACAAAAAAGACCATCCAGATTTTCTGCGATTGCGAGCCGGTCGAATTGCCGGGCGACGTGCGTAACCGCCTTCACGAAGCGTTGCGCCGCAAACTCGGCGAAGCTAGGCAATAGTCAGCGCGCTTGGTCCGCCGCTTCGCCCGCCCACAAAGGTAGTTCCCTTCCCAATTTTTTCTCTTTCGCCAACGCGTAAACTTTCATTGCGACGGCCAAATCCCAAGAAGCAATCCCATTCGATTTGAACAAAGTCACCTCGGCGTCGCTGTTTCGGCCAGAGGCTCTTCCGGCGACGATGTCGGAAAGTTTTTTGACGCCCGTCCAGCAAATCTCATCGCCCTGAAACGCGAGGATCAGGTCGCCGGCCTCCTGGCGCGATTGCTCGATGGAATCCACGACGATGACATCGGCGCTTTTCACCGCATCCTCATCCAACTCGCGCTTGTGCGCGTGATTCGCTCCGATAGCGTTGATGTGCACGCCGGGCGCGAGGTCCGCGCCGCTCATGACGGGATTCGCGGATGTCGTCGCGGTGCACAATATGTCCGCACCACGGATGGCGTCGCCCGAAGTAGCCGCGCTTTCCACGGGAATGCCCAGACGCTCGCTCATTTCTTTTGCGAACTTTTCACGTTTGGCGAGATTGCGGCCAAAGACTCGCGCAGACTCGATTTTCCGCGCATGAGCGATGGCTTCCAATTGCGTGCGCGCCTGACCGCCCGTGCCGATGATCGCGGCGACGCGGCAATTCTGCCGTGCGAGATATTTCGTGGCCACGCCCGATGCGGCGCCCGTGCGTAACTGGCCCATGTAATCGGCTTCCATCAGTGCGACGAGATCGCCCGACTTCATTTCGTAGAGCGGCACCAAAAACTTCAGTCCGCCCTTAACGAACGTGTACTGCTTCATGGCGATATATCCTGCTGAAAAATCCGCCGCAGCCATGTAATGAAAAAAGCCTCCGCCCGGCAATTCAAAACGCCGCCGCGGATGAACGGCGACTTCCCCCGTGGCCTGCTTTCGCGAAATCTCCTCGACAGCTTCGATGGCCATCGGCATCGTGAGCACAGCTCGCACTTCGGCTTCGCTGATATGCAGCGTCATTCTCAGTTATTCCCTCTCGCAGAGTTGGATCCGTCCGCGCTTCAGATAATCGTGCAAGGAAAGCAGGCCTCGCCGTCTACAACGTGCGTGATATTATCGCAGAATGTCCGCTAATCGTGCCGGTGGAGCGGCAATACTTACAGCGATAGCGCTTGTGCTTGCAGGGTGCAACCACGCAGTTCGCAGCTACCAACTTAGCCGCCACGGGGGTGTGGCAATCCTGATTCCACCTGGGGTTACGCCGCCCGGCAGCGTAACGCTGGAGGTCAAACTCTCACACGCGCGAAGAGCGCCCTTTCGGCCAACGGGTTGCGATGTGGATCGCAGCCCGCTGACAGTTCAGTGGCACGGCAGCACAGCTTATATTCGAGCCGAATCTGAATCGGAGCTTCTCGGGTTCGGCCAAGGCTCCATCAAAGGACAGCCCGTTGCACTCGATCCTCGGGGCAAGGTCAAGGGGGAATCGCTTGCTCTCGATCCGCTGAAATACATCAACGAATTTCGTGCGGATTTGTCCGATCTCGAAGAGAACGGCTGCTTGCACGCGGGAGAAAGTCAAATTCTCGAAACCAAGATTGGTCAAAGCCTCCCGCTTGCTCCTTTTCTCGCGTATCTGCTTCGGTTCGGAGTCTTTGACCTCAATGAATTTGTCGATTTGACTTCGGATTTTCGGTTACGGATCGTCTATCCGGAGTATTCGGCAAGCAATCAGATGGAGACGAAAGAGATTACAGGCGTCAAGACGATCTACTACAAAATCGTTTCCGTTCCGAAAGATGGCCGCGTCAGAATACTGCGAGCAAAGAGTGGAGATACATCAAGCGACCGACAAAACGAGATCGCATCACCGTTTCCGGAGTCGTCTGCCTATTTCCGTCTGTTCCTGAGGAAGAGCCCAGCAGCGAAAGACGTTGTGACAGTGGCGATTGTCCTGAGTTCAGCGGACAGGAAACATCTTGACGATGCCACCAAGGAACTCGACGCCAGCGCCGAAGCTTCTTGCCGCGCGGTAGCGGGGTCTGATGCGGATTGCATCATGTTTCCGCCATTGACTGGAGTGAATGCGGAAATTCGTGTGAAGGCAAATGGCAAGGATGCCTTTGCGCGCCTGGGAGCTCGGGTTGACGAACTAATCGACGAAGTCAAAGACAATGATGACCCGCCGCGATCTGTGCAGGTCAAGAGATTGTTTGATAAGCGCTTGGTACCAGTAAAAGCGGCTTCGGATGAAAAAGACATTCTTGCGTTGATTCTGATGCCCGGCGACGTAGTCAGCTACCGCTGAGCACGAATCCTTCAAATGCCGCTCAACCGGGTTACTTTACGGATAGACGGCTTGGGCGGCTGGATTTTTTTTCGACGTCGCCAGGTTCGCGGATGCGGCGGACTACCGTTTGCATCAAGCGGTAGACGCGCTCGTCCTGGGGAGCGCCCATTTCGTGGAAGCGAAATTCGGGCTCACCCTTGGGGCCTTTTCCGATTTGGACGGGCAACTGGCCACACAAGTCGTTTTCGATGAAGGCGGTCTCGTAGCGTTCACGGTGCACGTTCCAGGTATAGACGCGTATGGTGGTGAAATCGCAGGGCTGGCCTTCCGGCCCACGCGCTGCTGCTACCAAGTATTGGAGTTTATCGCCGGAAGAAGGATCGTTGACGCGGTTCAGCTCGAACCAGGCGATCGGGCGGATGTCGGCGGAAGTAGCTTCATCGCGGATGGCGTCGGGCAAATCGAGCTCGACAAAACGAGCGATGACCCAGCCGGCGATGGGCATGGTTTGGTCGCCGGGCTGTGTGGTAGTGGTTTCGGAAGCGCGTGAGTTGGATTCACCGGGCGGACGGGTGGCCAGCGCGCGAACCAAATACCAGTCTTCCTTTTTTGTGTCAGGCGGCTCGCCGAGCGATTCTTTTTCATCGGAGACCTGGATCCAGTTCGCGACGGCCCGGCCAACGACTTCAACGGGCACGCCACGGCCAAACTGATAAAGGCGCGGCTGCGTGCGGCCCGGCGCCACGCGGAGATTAGTTTGCACTTTGGTCTGGCCGCTAGCTTGCACGGGCATCGAAGAAACTTCCTTGAGCAGTTTCATGCTGCGCTGCCAGAGCGCGGGTTCTATCAAGTAGCGCCCTTCGACCCAGCCCAATTCGCCGCCGACAGTCCGCACTTTGATGCTATCGTTGCGGCGGCCAACAACGTCGACGCGGTCGCCGTAATGCAGCGTATCCAGCGGTTCGCGGACTTGCGCCACGCTGCTCCATAGAGTGGCCGTGCGTTCGCCTATGTAGGCCTCGCCGAGCGATTCGTGCTTTGGCCTGAAGAACCAAGCCGTAACAGCCACGAAAAGGAGCAGCGGCACGGCAATCAAAAGTTTGCGTTTCATGCGGAATTCCGAAAGGACATGATGATGGGCGGGCGCAAGGCGTATTCGCCGGCAATGGTCCGGCCAGCCGCGGCGTCTATCTGCACGAACTCATCATCTGTTGACATCGGGTCTGGGCGCCCTGTCTTTTTCTTCGTTAAGAATTGTACCTGATTCCTGGCCGGGTCCGCCGCCGAGCGTGTCCAGTTTGTTTTTCTGCTAAAATGCCGCTGCGTTTGAACGGAATCTTCCATTTCGCGGTAAAGGATCTCGATGAAATCTCTCAATGCCCTGCAGCCGCTGGGTTTGCTGCTGCTTCGCGCGGCCTTTGGCATCATTTTCATGGCGCACGGCTATCCGATGCTTGCTCACCGAACGGGAGCGACGCAGACTCTTTTCGTTCAGCACGGTCTGCCGGGATACTTCGTATTCATTTCCGGCGTGTTGGAAGTATTTGGCGGGGGCTTGCTGTTGCTGGGACTTTTTACGCGGGGAGCAGCGCTGCTTTTGGCGATTGAGATGGCATTGTTGATGTGGAAGGTCTCTCCGCCGCACAGCTATCTTGCGGTGCATGAGTACGCGTATCCGATGGCGCTGGCGGCGGGATGTTTTGCGCTGGTGACGACAGGAGCGGGGCTCGTCTCGATAGACTACCCGCTGTTCGAGAGCGGCGGGAAATCGCGCGGACCGCGAAATGCGAAGCCAAATAAGTAGCACCTAGTTTAGCCGCGTCGGCGGTAGCAAGGGTTCTTTTAACAAAGAGGTCACGGAGGCCACGGAGATAGCAGAGCCGCCCTAGGGTATCGCCTGCTAATTGCTGGACGAGAATCTACGTGGTTGTGACGGTGGTCGAAGTGGGCACGACTCCGCCGGGGGCGAGCGGGAGGACGATCCAGAGAATCACGTAGGCGAGAAAGCCCGTGCCCGCACAAATCAGCAACAGCAGCCAGATCACACGGATAATGGTCGGGTCCATATCGAAGTAGTCGGCGAGGCCAGCGCACACACCGGCGATTTTCTTGTCGGTGCTGGAACGCATGAGCCTCTTTTGCCCGCCAGTAGCGGGAGAGAGACCCGGCGAACCGGATTCCGGCTGTTTCGAGCCGCAGTTGTAGCAAAACTTGGAACCGATGGCGATGTCTTTATGGCAGTTTGGGCAAGTCATTGGTGTACCCCCAAAAGAGCGGTGGTTCTAACCTTTCCTACAATAGAATACGCCAAAAGAGGGGAAAAAGTTTCCTAGAGAAGGGACCCAGAAGGGCACGGTAGGTTGCCGCGAGCACCGAACAGAAGAGCACAGGCTGAAGCCTGTGCCACTCAGTATTCGAGCAATTGCTTGACGGCAGCAGTGATGTGGCTGGTCTGCGGAAGAATCACGTCTTCGAGCTTCGGCTGATAGGCGCAGAAAGTGTCCATGGCTGCGACGCGTTTCACCGGAGCGTCGAGTTCTTCGAAGAGTTCGTCGGCGATGCGTGCGGCGATTTCGGCGCCGTAACCCCAGCTGAGCATGTCTTCATAGGCGACGATGACGCGGTGCGTTTTTTTGACGGTGGTGGCGATGGCATCCCAGTCGTACGGGGAAAGAGAGCGCAGGTCCACGATTTCGACCGAGATGCCTTCGCGGAGGAGTTGCGCGGCGGCGACTTCCGCTCGATGCACCAGAGCGCCATAGGTGATGATGCTGACGTCGGTACCTCCGGCGACGAGGCGGGCTTTGCCGAAGGGAACGGTGTAATCGGGGCCGGGATATTCAGAACGATTGTAGGGCTGGCGGTAGAGATGCTTGTGTTCGAGAAACATGACGGGATCGTCGCAGCGAATGGCCGTGCGGAGGAGGCCGGCCACGTCGAGAGCGGTGGAGGGCATGACGACTCGCAGGCCGGGGCAGTGCGTAAAAATCGATTCGCCGCTTTGGGAGTGATAGATGGCCCCGCCGGTTAGATACCCGCCTATGGCTACACGCAGCACGGCGGGAGCTTTGAAAACGCCGTTGGAGCGCCAACGCATGACGCAGAGTTCGTCGCGAATTTGCATCATGGCGGGCCAGATGTAATCGAAAAACTGAATTTCGGCGACAGGCTTGAGGCCGCGTTGGGCCATGCCAATGGCGCGGCCGACGATGCTGGCTTCCGCAAGAGGAGTGTTGAAGACGCGATCGTGGCCATACTTGCGCTGCAATCCGGAAGTGGCTTTGAAAACGCCGCCCTTGCCCTTTACCTGCTTCAATGACTCTTCGCGGCTGGCGTCGGCAACGTCTTCGCCGAAGAGGGTGATGCGCTCGTCGCGGGCCATTTCGTCGGAGAGTGTGGCGGCGACCATTTCGACCATGGTTTTGGGAGCGCCGTGAAGGTGCGGCTGGGCTTCGAAGGCGGAAGAGGTGGGATCGACATCCGGGGAATAAATGTTTGCGCGAATGGAATCGATTTGGGGCTCTTCCGCAGCGAGCGCTTTATCAGCGGCATTGCGAACTTCCTGATCGACCTCGGCTTCGAGCGATTCCACTTCTTTTTGGTCGAGAACGCCTTCGCGGACAAGGAACAGAGAGAACTTGGAGATCGGATCGCGATGGGCTTCCTCTTCGCGCTCTTCGGGCGTTTTGTAGAGCTTCTCGTCGTCGGAAAGAGAATGCGAATACGGCCGCGTGCAATGGGCGTGAATGAGTGCGGGCCCGCGGCGTTCGCGGCAGTAATGAACCGCTGATTTGCAGACCGCATAGCTTTCAAGAGGGTCCGTGCCATCGCATTCCGCAATTTGCAGACCAGGGAAGCCGCGCACGAGTTTGGAGATGCTGCCGCCCGCAGTTTGCACTTCGATGGGAACGGAAATGGCGTAGCCGTTGTCTTCGATGAGGTAAAGGAGCGGAAGCTTTTTGGCGCACGCGGCGTTCAGAGATTCCCAGAATTCGCCCTCGCTGGTGGCGCCATCGCCGGCGGAAACAAAAACGATTTCATCGGATGAGTGGCGGACGTGTTCGCCGAGAGGCGCGTTCTTGGCTTGCGCCAAGGCTTTTGGGCGGCCTTCGTAATAAAGGGTGGCTTCCGCGGCGCCTACGGCTTGCACGAACTGTGTGCCGGTACAGGAGGATTTATTGACGATGTTTAGAGAGGGATGGCCCCAGTGCGAGGGCATCTGGCGGCCGCCGGAGCTGGGATCGTCCTTGGCGCCAACAGCTTGCAAAAGCATCTCGACCGGCTTTACACCGAGCATCAGGCAGAGGGCGCGGTCGCGATAATAGGAATAAATCCAATCGACGGCAGGACGAAGAAGAAGCCCCATGGCGGCGGTGACGGCTTCGTGGCCCGCCGCGGAGATTTGGAAGAAAATTTTGTTTTGGCGCTTGAGCTGGATTTCACGGTCGTCGAGGCGGCGGGAAAGATACATGGTGCGGTAAATGCGGATGAGGGCATCGCGGTCGAGGCCGTGCAACTTCGGGGAGTCCAGCCTGGCAAGTTTCACGCGCGTTTGTACCGCCATTCGATCTGCCCTCGTTGTGAAGCGGGATTAAGCCTCAGCGGAAATGTATCATACCCGAGATTTGGCCGTAGCCGGGCACTCTGGATAACCTACTCGAGAGACTCGAACTGTTTCACGACATCATCGAATTGGGGTTCGCCTTGCCGCACGACACGCGGAGAAGCTTCCTTGAATGGCTCCTCGGAAGGAATGCGCTCGATCCAGCGATGTTCCGTAAGCTTTTCGTGGCCAGAAAAATAGAGGCGAACGAGCAAGTTCACTTTGCCATCTGCGGGCGCGGCTTCCTTCGGCGATTCCTTTGCATGTTCCGTTTTGGCAGATTTAGACTTCGGTTTTGTTTTTGACTTTGATTTTTCGGCTTTGGGAGTTTCCTCAGCATTTGTTGCGGATTCCGGAGCGCTTTTGCCTTCCGCTTCGGCGCGTTCGAGCTTGTAAAGAAGCTTTTTGTCCAGACGGAAAGCCTGCTTCCAGCCTTCGAGCTTGTGCCGGGCGAGCTGAGCTTTCTCTTCGTCGGTGCCAAAATCAAAGAGGAGATACGTGTGAGCCATAAAATCAGTCTGCGACGCATGCGCGGGCAAGTCAAGATGGCTATGGTCAGAGCGTTCGCCGCTGGATAGCAGGGAGAATAGGGTTTTCTTGCGGGTAGGTTGCGCCAGTGGCGCTCGAATATCCAAAGTCATTCGCAAGCGTCCAACTGGGGTATTATGAATGATGTTTCGTCCTGGGGTTCGGGTCCTCGTGGATTTAAGGAAACAAGAGCGCGTTAGGACGGCCGCAGCATGGCTTTGCCTGCTGGCGGTGGCGCTTTTGTACGCTCCGCTGGCGGGCGCTGCATGGCTTTCGCGCAGCATGGACTGTTGCGCCGGGGGCTTCTGCCCCATAGCGATCCATCATCAGCAGAAGCAACAGAGTGTTCCCGCGCGAGATTCCTCTCCGATGAACTGCGGTCACGATATGGGCGGCATGAATGGCATGGCGTCGTGCTCCATCTCTTGCTGCCAAAATCCGGCCCGGCCTGCACTAATTCCTGGCGCGTTTTTGCTGCCCGCGGTAAGTGTCGCTCTCGCGGCGGCTGAAGTGGTGCGCCCAATAGAAGTGGCAAATTCCCTCGAGCTGTCTCGTTTCGTGCAACCCCTCTCTCCTCCGCCTCGATTCGCTGCATAAGTCATCTAAAAAATAAATCGCGTTTCGACGAACGCTGATTCACCTGCACCGCGGCCCTGAAACTGCGCGAGAACCGTTCCATTGGGAGAGAAGAAAGCTCATGAGAGGAATCTTGTACGCATTCGCAGCAACACTGCTGTTTGCCGCGGCGTCCTTCGCGACGGTGTTTGGCACCGTGCGCGGGATCGTTCACGATGCTCAGCACCGGCCGGTTGCCGGCAGCGAGGTCGTTCTGAAAGATCAGTCGTCCGATTACACAGAAAAAACGCAAAGCGATGCGAACGGCGAATTTCATTTCGATGCCGTGCCGCTGGGGACGTACACCATTACCGTGATGCAGGCATCGTTTGCAGGGGAAGAACAAACCGTGACGGTGCTTTCCGGAGCGGCGCCGATCCTGCATTTCGAGTTGCAGGTCGCATCCCAAAGCCAATCCGTTACAGTATCGGCAGAAGACGCGCCGGGACAAACCGAGTCGGTAACACCAACGACGCTCGTCGACCGAGAGGAAATCGAGCAAACGCCTGGGGCTGCGCGCACGAATAGCCTGGCGATGATCACGGACTACATGCCGGGTGCATACTTTACGCACGATCAGCTTCATGTGCGCGGCGGACATCAAGTGAGCTGGTTGATTGACGGCGTGCCGATTCCCAACACGAATATCGCCAGCAACTTGGGTCCGCAAATCGACCCGAATGATATCGATGTCCTTGAGATGCAGCGCGGGAGTTACGCCGCGGATTTTGGAGACCGCACCTACGGTATTTTCGATGTCGTTCCCCGCACGGGGTTTGAACGCAACAACGAGGCCGAGCTGGTGATGACCGCGGGAAATTTCTATCAGACGGATGACCAGCTCAATTTCGGCGGGCACACAAATCGCTTCGCGTACTACGCGAGTGTGAACGGCAATCGCACGAATCTCGGATTGCAGACGCCGACATCAGCCGTGATTCATGACGGGGCAAACGGACTCGGAGGGTTTACTTCGCTGATGTACAACGTGGATTCGCAGGACCAACTGCGTGTCGTCGCGCAAGTGCGGCGCGATTTCTACCAGGTGCCTTTCGATCCGAACGATCCCAACACGCAGGGCCAGCTTTTGAAGGATGCCAACCACGAAAGCGATTCTTTCGTAACCATGACTTGGGTGCGCACGTTTAGCCCTGGATTGGTGATGACCGTCTCGCCGTTCTTTCACTACAACAGCGCGGATTACGCGAGCAGTCCACTGGATTTGCCAAGTTCGGCGACTGAAAACCGCGCCTCGAAATATGAAGGGGGGCAGGCCGCAGTTTCGTGGGTCGAGAAACGCAACAATCTGCGCGCGGGCCTGTATGCCTTTGCGCAGCAGGATTCGCAACTCTTCGGGCTCATCTACAACTGTCCTCTGCCGCCCACCGCTGCTTGTCCGGAGACAAGCGCGTCGGATTTGTCGCCTACCCAAGTGAACCCGACGGGCAGCCTGACGGCGTTGTACCTCGAGGATCAGTTCCAAGCCACCTCCTGGCTTTCCTTTAGCGGCGGCCTTCGGCAAACGCACTTCTCCGGAAATGTGGTGGAAAACGCCACCAGCCCGCGCGTCGGTGCGTCCGCGCGGATTCCGAAACTGAACTGGGTGTTTCGCGGGTTTTACGGGCACTTCTATCAAGCGCCGCCTTTGCTAACCCTGTCCGGCCCGCTGCTGGATGTGGCGACCAATCAGAATCTTGGTTTTGTCCCGCTGCACGGGGAGCGCGACGAAGAGCATCAATTCGGTGTAACGATTCCTTTCCGCGGTTGGACCATTGACGCCGACAACTTTCTGACTCGCGCGAAGAATTTCTTCGATCACAATAACTTCAATGACTCGGATTTGTTCTTTCCGATCACGATCCAAGGCGCGCGGATTAACGGCTGGGAACTCACGCTGCGATCTCCGCGCATTCGCAACCGCGCACAGGTTTACTTGACATATTCCAACCAGCTCGCGCTCGGTTTTGGCGACATCAACGGCGGGCTGACGGACTTTTCCTTCGGCAACGGGTTTGGACTGCTCGATCACGACCAAAGGAATACGTTGCATATCGGCGCGCAGTACACGCTGCCGTGGAAGTCCTACGCCTCGACCGATGTCTACTACGCCTCCGGCTTCACGAATGGCAACTCTCCGCCGGACCCGAACGACCACCTTCAGCCGCACACGACGTTTGACCTCTCTCTGGGCAAGAACTTCAACGAGCGATTTTCCGTCAGCGTGCAGGGCATCAACGTCGCCAACCGGCGCGTGTTGCTGGACAACAGCTTTACGTTTGGCGGAACCCACTATCTGAATCCGCGCGAAATCTTCGTCCAACTGCGCTTTCACTTCCACTACTAAACGATTGCACCGTCGCGGGAGGGCAGCGCTGGGTCGCTACCCGCTCCGCTGCGTCTCGGACTTGCAAGCACCACCGGCAAGCAGAATTTGACTTCAGAACCCTCGCGATTTACGCTGACGCGCGATGAATTCATCAACGGCAGGGAAGATTGCCATTTGCAACGCGCAAAAGGAGAGACTGATGCGAAAAATCTGGATGGCTGCGATGGTGTGCTTGTTCGGCTCGCTCGTGGCGTTCGCGGCTCCGCCGAAGGTGGTATACGTCCGCTGCGGGAAGCTGATCTACGACGCGGAGAAGCCTCCCATCGCGCCGGGGTTCGTGGTGATCACCGATGGAAAAGTGACCGCCGTCGGCAAGGACATTCCGTTGCCGGCCGGAGCGGAGCAAATCGATCTCTCGAATTACACCGTGCTGCCGGGATTCGTGGACGCGCACATTCACATTTGGTCGGGGCCCTTCGGACAGAACGTCTCTAACCCACTGGCGGCGCTTCGCGGCAGCAAGGCCATGAGTTACGCGCTTTCTTCCGGCGTCGTTGGCGCGCGAGTTTTGGGAACGGAAGGCTTCATAGATGTCGCTCTCAAGACGGCGATTGAGGATGGTACGATTCCGGGGCCACATCTGGTTCCCGCGGCTCACGCGATCACCATCCCAGGCGGCCACGGCGATTTCTTCCCGGCGCCGCCGTATTTGCCGATGGAAGATTTTTATACGCCAATGAACGGATTCATCAATTCGCCGGCGGATGCGGAGAAAGCGGTTCATCTACAAATTAAATATGGAGCTCGCGTGATCAAGGTCCTGGCCTCTGGCGGAGTGCTTTCGCCGCTCGATTCGCCCACTTCGGAACAGGTTTCGCTGGAGGAGCTGCGCGTGATTGTTGAGCAGGCGCACATGGCACACGTCAAAGTGGCCACGCACGCGGAAAACATTCGTAGCATCCGTTCGGCACTCGAGGCTGGGGTGGATTCGATCGAGCACGGGTCGGAGCTCGACCAAGCTGCTGCGGACTTTATGAAAAGCCACGGCATCGTGATGGTTCCCACGGTCTTCGTGGTCGAAGAAAGCATCGAAAACGGCGTGAAAATGCACTTCCCTGAGTATGTCATTACGAAAGTCAACGCGCTCGGCAGGACGCATTTTCCAAGCTTCCAGCTTGCGCTGCATTCGGGTGTGACGATCGCGGCGGGTTCAGACCACTCTTATGCGCCTGGAACGGGAACGGTGCGCGACGAGATGATCGCGGAAGTGAAATACGGCATGACGCCGCAGCAAGCGCTTGTTTCCGGGACAAAAACGAGCGCGGAATTGCTCGGGCTCGGCGAGCTTGGCACAATCGAAACCGGCAAGGAAGGTGACCTTGTAGCCGTGGAAGGCAATCCGCTAAGCGATATTCACGCGCTTGAAAAAGTGCGCGCTGTACTTTTCCAAGGCAAAAGTGTGGCGCCTGCGAACAGGGAATAGCGCAAATCCTCAAAATTTGCAGCTCACCTTCATGCATTGTTCCTGAAGCCGGCGGCCTTTGACAGTAGACTCCTTCTCCATGGCGCAAGAGGCCCAAAAAAGCTCGTGGCTGAATCGCACGGTGTTGGGCGTTGGCCTGACCAGCCTCTTCAGCGATTGGAGTCATGAAACCGCTACGGCGGTTCTGCCGGCATTTCTTGCGGCGATTGGAGCAGGGCCCGCGTGGCTGGGCGTGATCGAAGGAGTCGCGGACGGCCTTTCGAGCTTCACAAAGCTTGCCGCGGGCCATTTCACGGACCGCTTAAAGCACCGCAAGCCGCTTGCTGTTTTTGGCTATGCAGTCACGGCGCTTTCCACCGCTTCTTTCGCGTTCGCAACTCACGCATATCATGTTCTCATTTGGCGCTCGGCGGCATGGCTGGGGCGTGGCGTTCGTTCACCGGCGAAGAAAGCGTTGCTGGCTGCGGATGTCACACCGGACGCGTACGGGCGGGCGTTCGGGCTTGAACGTTTGATGGATACGGTGGGAGCGATTGCCGGGCCGCTCACTGCGTTGTGGCTGCTGGAAAAAACCGGACACAACTACCAAAAAGTTTTTCTCTGGACTTTGCTGCCCGGTCTGGCGTCCGTCGCCTGTTTCTGGCTATTGGTGCGCGAACGGGCCATTGTCGCAAAGCAGAAGCGCTCGTTTCTGACCGGCGTTCGCGAATTGCCGGTTGCGTTCCGGCGTTTTCTTCTCGGAGTCGGCGTATTCGGCGCGGGTGATTTCTCGCATTCGCTGCTTATTCTCTACGCTTCACGCATGCTCGCGCCTGCATACGGAATTACGCGCGCGGCTAGTATCGCGATCGTGCTTTATACGCTGCACAATGTGTTTTACGCCGGCGCGGCTTATGCGAGCGGCTGGCTGAGTGACCATGTGCCGCAACGAAAAATTGTTCTTGTTGGCGGTTATGGGCTGGCGGGAATCACTGCAATTTTGCTGTGTACGGGCACACATTCGCTTTGGCGGTTGGGCGTGATTTTTGTTTTGGCGGGTCTTTATGTCGGTACGGAAGAAGCTCTCGAAGATTCCGTCGCGGCCGAACTTGTTCCGAAAGAACAACATGGGATGGCTTTCGGCACGCTGGCCGCGGTCAACGCCGTCGGCGATTTTCTATCGAGCCTTCTGGTCGGATTTCTCTGGAGCGCCGTTTCCGTACAGGCTGCATTTGCGACTTCCTCGCTCCTCTTTTTTGCTGGAGCGATTCTTATACTTCGGCTTCGGCGCTAGCAACTTTCTTCGCGCCAGATGGGATGCACAACTCTACTATTCGTGCGGAGGCAGCCCCGCCGGCCATTGCGTGACGCCGATCCTGCCGTCAGGTTCCAGTTCAATCGCTGGGGCGTAGAGCCCGAGAAACTGGCGCCGCCACCACAAACCGTGTTCCCTTTTTTCCGTCATGGATGTGAACCAGTATTGCCAGAGCACTGCGCGAACGTAGCGCGGAGGCGCAGTAGGAAAGGGATTCGCGGCGAAGAGCGCGAGCACGTCAGTGTCGTTCGAGAGCAACCGGCGTTCGGCGCGCAAGACCATCGGATTGTCGCGCCACTCGCCGAGCGACGCGAACCACAAGTTCCAATCGAATCGCGGCTGATAGGGCGCGTAGATGCGTGGCGCTCTGTCCAGCTCCTGCGGTTTGTGGCGGAAGGAATACGCGACCCACGTTTGGCCGTCGTTCGAGCCTTGGAATTCGATTTCGTAGCGGCCGCGCGTCATGACCGCGAAAAGGCCGTAGCGGTTGGCGATGCGAAATGGATCGAGCAAAGACACTGGAATAGTGGGAAACGGAACAGGCGAGATCATCCAAACCATTTGCACGGTAGTGGCGTAGAAGATCCAGGTAAGGATGATTGCGGCGACGGCAATACGCAGTAGAGCGAGCAACGAATGAATTTTCCGTAAGCCAGCACGGAGAGCCGCCTTTTCGTTGGGAGCGGTTTTCTCGGGCGGAGTGCCTGCCTCTAATGGACTCGGTGGTGACGGCAAAACCGATAGTTGGCCGGGAACAGGAGCGCTCGCTTCAAGAGCGGGCGTGATCGCTCGAACGAGAAGAGGCTCGTTCCATCTTGCTGGAAGAAATTGCATGAAGAAGCGGTCGTCGAGAAGGAGAAATCCCAGCATGAGGACCAGGTAGTTCAGAAACGTGTAATTCGCGGTCAGAATGATGCCGATTTGCCACGGCGTCACGACGAAAAAGAGCACGATGCGGATCCGTCGCGGGAGGAATGCGGCCCAGATCAGCCCCAGCTCCAGCGCGAGCGTGAAAAAAGCGGTTGTGGCGTGAAACCAGTGCGGTAAATGCTGGACGTACCAGCCGATCCAGGTTGGCAGCGGGCCATTTTGGTAATATTCATCGAGCGCCGTGAAGTGCCGCCATTCGGTATCGCCGCTCATGATCTTCGCGACGCCGGATTCGAAGTAAATGCGGAACCATTCCCAAAGCAGCAGATAGACTGCAGCACGAACAGGAGCCTGCGTTTCGCCGAGGCGCGGCCGGAGACCGCCGGGCGCAATGAATAGCGAGAGGAATCCTGCCTCGAGGAGCATTCCATCGGATTGATAACCAGAAAAATCTCCGGCAGCGCTTACAAACGAAAGAAAACACACAAAACACACAGCGAGCATTCCACGCGGCCAAAGATTGAGGACCAGAAGCACTGAAGCGGCCATTCCGGCCCAGCAAAGCGCCATCAGCATGTGCGAACCGCTGGAAAACCACAGAAGACTCGGCGCATACCAATAGCGCTCAAATCCAACCTGAGCCGCGATATTTTTTAGGTACTCGCTGGCCGGGAGGATTCCCTCGGGACCGATGAGCCCACGAATTTGAAAAACGAGCGAGAAAAATGCGGAAAAATAAATGATGCCGAGAGCGCGCAGAAAAATCCAGCGGGCCACGAAACGATCCGGAGGGCCGTTGCGCGAATCAAAAAGCCAGCGGATGAGGGACGACGGAGTCCAGTCCATAGACGCCGGACATTATACCGGGACGGCAGCATGGGGAGGCGGATACGGAATTTATCTAAGGTGATCTATTTTCGGATGGGAGGTTGATCCACGTGCAAAGAGCACGTGCCGTCCTCGCAAAGCTCGCGGTTCCAGCGATAGCGATTGCGCGCGACCCATCCGTACAAATGTTGCGCGATGAAATGGATACCGGGAACAAGAAGCAGCCAGGCGATTAGATTCCAGCCGGGCAGTGTTAGCCCGATGCGCGCCCAGGCATCCGCGCCGGAGTAAACGCGGCCCGTGGAATCGACGGACTGCATTAAGCGCATCGCTTCTTCGATATTGACCTGGGGAAAGCGGGCGGGCACGCTGGCGTCGTGGAGGTCCAGCAGCTCGATGCGGCTCTGCCGATCCATGCGTCGCACGCGAGCCACGCTGGCGCGGCACAGATTGCAGGCTCCATCATAAAGGATGGTTAGCTTGGCCACTGCTCTCCTTCGACGCTCTCGCTCGCCAGCAATCCAGTTACATTGTGGAAGCTAGGAACGCCGCAACCCTTATTCTAGCAACCAATGCGCGGGAGTCGCGAACGGCCTAGCACTCATCGAGGATCTGCATTGCAAAAGTAGCCGCGCGGCCCGTCACCAATAAGCAGTTCTTTGTTGCAGCCATTATCACCGCGTGCTAGCCTTGGCGAATAAAAGGCGAATTGCAGGAGGAGCGCTCGATGTCCCATTCTCTCGCCGTGCGGTCTGCGGCACCCAGTTCGCTCGAACCGGCAGCAGGCTCCTCGCTGACGCGCGTGCGCGAAGTGCTGGACGCTCTTGCCACGCGAGACGTGGACGGCGATGTGCTCACTGCCGTACGGTACTTTCCGGCGCGTGAAGCGCGATGGGCGGAATTCCCTGCCTGGGTTCACGCGGATCTTATCGCTGCCTACGCGGCGAAAGGCATTCGCCAGCTGTACACGCACCAGGCCATTGCTGCGGAAGCCGTTCATGCCGGCAAAAATGTCGTGGTTGTCACGCCCACCGCTTCCGGAAAAACACTTTGCTACAACCTGCCGATCTTGAATTCGATTCTCGAGAACTTGGACACGCGCGCGCTCTATCTCTTCCCCACTAAAGCGCTGGCGCAAGATCAGTTGGCGGAGCTTTACGACCTCAATCAGCGCTTGGACAACCGCTTCGGCGTTTTCACGTATGACGGCGACACGCCCGCCGACGCACGCAGAGCCATCCGTGAAAAGGGCCACGTGGTGCTCACGAACCCGGACATGCTGCACACGGGCATCCTCCCGCACCATACGCGGTGGACGCGCCTTTTCGAAACTCTTCGCTACATTGTGATCGACGAACTCCACACCTACCGCGGCGTTTTTGGCAGCCATCTTTGCAATGTGCTGCGGCGGCTGCGGCGCATCGCGAATTTTTATGGGCGCGATCCACAGTTCATTTGCTGTTCGGCAACGATTGCGAATCCTGGCGAGCTGGCGAGCAGACTGCTCGAAAAAGAAGTGGATGTGCTCGATGCCAACGGCGCGCCGGCAGGCGAAAAAACGTTCGTCTTTTACAATCCGCCTGTCGTGAATCGCGCGCTCGGCATCCGCCGCAGCTACAACAACGAAACTTCTTGCGTCGCGCAAGAATTCTTGAAGCGCGATCTGCAAACCATGGTCTTCGCGAATTCGCGGCTGCAGACGGAAATCCTTCTCACATATCTTCAGCGAGCGAATCCTCGGCCGCCCGGCAAGCAGGAGGCGATTCGCGGCTATCGCGGCGGCTATTTGCCGAATGAGCGGCGGGACATCGAGCGCGGTTTGCGCGAGGGGCGCATACGGGGCGTTGTGAGTACGAGCGCGTTGGAGCTGGGGATCGATGTCGGCTCGCTCGATACGGTAGTGATGGCGGGTTACCCCGGCTCGATCGCTGGCACCTGGCAACGAGCGGGGCGCGCCGGACGCCGCAGCGGCAGCTCTTGCACCGTGATGGTCGCTTCTTCGTCGCCGCTCGATCAATTCATCGTCCGACATCCAGACTATTTCTTTGGCAATACTCCGGAGCATGCCCACATTCAGCCGGACAATCTCGAAATTCTCATCAATCATCTAAAGTGCGCCGCTTTTGAATTGCCCATCGCTCCCTGCGAACATTTTGGCGAAGCTGACCTGCCTGACCTCTGCGCTCGTCTTGCGGAAGCGGGCTTCCTGCACCTTGCCGGAGACCACTATCATTGGACGCACGAAGCCTATCCCGCCGACACGATCAGCCTTCGCTCAATCACCAGCGACAATTTCATTATCATCGATATCACCGGCGGGGCTAACGTCATTGGCGAAGTGGATTTTCCGAGCGCCCTGGTTTTTCTCCACGAAAAAGCCATCTATATGCACGGCGGGCAGCAATATCACGTCGAGCATCTCGATTTCAAAGAGCGCAAGGCTTACGTCAAGCAGGTGGACGTCGACTATTACACCGATGCCGTGCGTTACACGCAAGTACGCGTGCTCGAAGCGTCGGAAACCGCCGTCCCGTCTGCCGCCTCCGCGAATGTGCATTCTCATGGCGAGGTCCTTCTCCGCTCGCAAGTCGTCGGCTTCAAAAAAATAAAATTTTTCACCAACGAAAATATCGGCGACGGCAAGCTCGAGCTTCCCGAAAACGAAATGCACACGACCTCGTACTGGATCACACTTCAGAGGCCGCTGCTCGAATCGCTTCCCTATAGCTTCAGCGAGCGACAAAGCGGAATGTTTGGATTGCTGCACGCGCTTGCATCCGTCGCGACGCTGCTCCTGATGTGCGACGGTCGCGATCTCGGTACCGCCATCGGCGAGCGGCCTCCAGATCCGGATTCTGGCCACTCATCAGCTGAATCACAACATGCCGCGCCGATTCACGGGCTCAGCCCGACTTCGAGGGATGATTTCACGCCGTCGCGTCTCCGAGACGTCTCCCGCGGCAACCTCAAGGAATTTTTTGAACCGAATCTTTATCTCTATGACGCTTATCCCGGAGGCATCGGCTTTTCCGAGCCGCTCTTTCGCGCACACGGTCTTCTGGTTAATAAAACACGTGAATTGATCGCCGCATGCACATGCGAACAAGGCTGCCCATCCTGCGTAGGCCCTGCTGGAGACCTCGCCCCTCGCGCGAAAGAAGCCGCTCTCGCCATCCTCGATAGGCTGCGTGGTTAGATGGCTGGTTTCGCGGACAAATTCTCGCGGCTCGCCGCCCTCAGGCCTGCGCGCTCGGCTCCATCGCGTCCAGCTGCTTTACGCGCGCCCGATCAGGAAGACTCTCTCGCGCATCTTCTCGGCGCCGGCGTGGCGAAAAATCATTTCGGCGAGCATCTCGCCATTCGCAACTGGTTTTCTACGCCTGAGTTTTCAGAACCGTCCGCCGTTGCGGTCGAGCTTCTCTCCCGCACTCGCGACGCCGCTCTTTCTCGCCGCATGCGCGTGGCTCTCGGAGATCCTGCCCACTGGCTCTTCCTGGACACAGAAACCACCGGTTTGGCTGGAGGCACAGGCACCTATCCCTTTCTTGTAGGCGTCGCGTGGTGGGACGCTGGCGGACTCCAAGTTGAACAATTTTTCATGCGCGACTTCTCCGAAGAACACTCTCTCCTTCACGAACTCGCCGCGCGACTCGCGGAGCGCCCCGCGCTCGTCACTTTCAACGGCAAATCCTTCGACTGGCCGCTCCTTGAAAATCGCTTCATTATGACGCGCTCCATCCCCACGCCGCGCCTCTCGGCACATCTCGATCTTCTCCATCCCGCGCGCGCTCTCTGGAAGCTGCGCCTAGGCTCCGTCCGTCTGATTGAACTCGAGCGCCGCGTTCTCGATGCTCCGCGCCTCGGCTGGCACCGCGAAGACGACATCGCCTCCGCCCTCATCCCTCAGCATTACTTCGACTATCTTCGCGGCGGCTCCTCGCAGCCTCTGGCCGGGGTCGTCCGCCACAATCAGATGGATTTGCGCGGCTTGGCCGCTCTCTTCGGCAAAATCAATGAACTTCTCGCCTCTCCAGATAAGGACCGCGAAGGTTTCGACAGTCTAGATCTCTTCGGCTTGTCGCGTTTTCTCGGGCGGCGCGGCGATTCCGATCGCGCTCAAGCTGCTTGCTCGCAAGCTCTCGATCTTGGCCTTCCCCCCGAATTTGGCCCGCGCGCCCGCCGCGAGCTTGCTCTTCTAGCCAAACGCCGTGGCGATCACGCCGCCGCAGCAGCGCTATGGCTCGAACTCGTCCCCGATCCACAAGATGGTGCTCTGGCTTGTGAACAACTCGCCATCCATTACGAGCGCCGCGTCAAGGACCCCGCTCGCGCGAACGAATTTGCCCGCCTCGGCCTCGCCAAGCTTCGCCACATACACTCGCACACGCGCGATCCTTACGCCGCAAGCCGCGCGTCTCGCACTGCCGAAAAATTACTAAGGCGAATCAATCGGTTGGAAAGTAAGAGCAGTGCCGCGAATCGCGGTATCGCAGGATCACTTCTAGCAGCCTCCGCGACAAAGTAGGCCCCAGCGGCCGGCTCTCTCTTGCCGCTAAATCCCGGCCTTTAGGTCTCAGTGAATGATCGAAACGCCCACTGAGTCTCGAGCACAAGTCTTAGAAATTAAATTTATCTGCGTGAAGCGGCAGCTACTTTGGGCGCCTCCGGCGCGACGGGCCAGCCGATGAGTCCGTTCATCCCCTCAAACACAGCTCGTGTGGTGCCTTCCACCGAAACGCACTCGGCCGCCACGCAACGCAAAAATACCCCGCCATCTGGCGTGTCAAACGCAAGAAAATTCGGCCGGGTCATCAAACTATTGTGCCCGCTATACTTTTTCTCGAGCGCTTCCGAATACGTCTCATAAAAACGCCTCGTTTGATCTTCGCTGTCCAGCCGCAGGCGTGCCACCAGGATCAGTTTCTTGGTTTGCTTCTGCTCATAGAGAACGTATCGGTCCCCATCCCACGCAGCGGCAAGCGGCTCGGCCGCCTCTACATCCAAGAATTGTTTCAGAATTTCTTTCCAGCCAAACTCGCCCATGACGTTCTCATCGATTTTCGTCCAGTCCGGGCCGAGAAGCTTTTCGAAAGCAGGAATCGTCACTTGAACGGGAACTTTCCATGACTTGTAAAGAGCAGGATGCATGATCTGCTGGGTCGAAATCGGCGGCTTCGCAAAAACTGCCGAAATTCCACTCCACTGCGAAGCTCTCAGGATCGCCGCCGAGAAAGTCAACCCATCCAAATAAGGAAAGATCAGCGAATCCTTCAAGAACTGAGGCGCTTCTTGCAGCTTCGGAGTCTTGGACAAATCTCCGGCAAAAACGGAAGGGTCGAACGACGGCAAATCCTGCACCGAACGCCCGGTTCCCTGTAGCAAATAATCGACCATGGCCGCCATCGCGCTGCCTTCCAGCACGGATTCTCGCGCCATCTCCGCGTCGTCGTTCGGCCGCGCGGCTTTAACCCACGTCTCGATCTGAAAATGTTGGTCCTGGAGCGCATGGGTCAATTCATGAGCCATGACCATGCGCTGATCCTCTAGCGGAATCCAATCCGCAACGTAAAACTCCCGGGCCTTCGGATCGTAGAGACCCGTGATCTGTTCGGTCAGCAAATCAATCATGAAGTGATCCAAGTCAAACCCTTTTGGAATCAGGCCGAAGGCCTCGGCGCTGCGTTCCTCGCCGTAGCGCTCTTCCGGGTTTTTCTCGTCGTCCATCTCCCGAATGACGTAGGCACGGATGTCTTCCCGCGATCGCAGCGTCTTCTTTAAAGGGGTCAGCTGCTTCAGCCCGGTGATCTCGCTGACCTGCTGTAACACTTCATCCGCGGCCGCCGCGAATTCCGCATTGTCAACCTTTGTCTGTGCAGCCGCGTGAGGCGCCGTGCCGGTTTCTTGGGCGCGGGAAGGTCCTTCACAAAGAAAGCAGCCGGCGACCAGGAGAAACACGCCGAGGGATTTCGCGATTCGTTTGCTCGGGAGGGCCATCATCTTTGAAGAATAACAGATAACGCGCGGAGACAACCGTGGATGGAGGGACGCATCCTGCCGGATTGGAACCGCTATGGACCTGCGCCCCATCGCGCCGTTCCACCAGGAAAAAGGCGGCCGAAGACATTTCCAGAAACGTTAATCCTTTGCAATCAGCTAGAAGGAATGAGGATAGCGGAGAAAACCGGCCCCAGCACTCAATGATAATTATTCCTGCCGGTTCGGCCAAAAAAATTCACACTGGAAATCCACAGGTCGCCGTTCTGAATTCTTAACAGAATGGTAACTCTGTTGTACTCTATGTTGTCGAGTCATAGCGCTCTCCCGAGGAAAACATGCTCCCCGGACTTCGTCTACGGCAAGCCCGTGAACGACTTGGATTAACTTATCGCGATGTCGAACGTGCCAGCTTTGAACTTGCCGCGCGACGCGGCCGTCCTGAGCTGATACTTCATATCAGCCGCTTGGCGGACATCGAAAACCGTGGCGTCGTTCCTGGCCTTCATAAACTCTATACCCTCGCAGTCGTCTACCATCTAAACCCTCTTGAGATCTTTCGCTGGTATGACGTCCCGATTGAGGACTGTTTCCCCGACGGCGGTGCGTTTCATGCGCCGCACACGCATCTCGCCGCCGCTCCCGTTTCGCTCAAGACTCCCCTGCGATTCGATCCTTCATTCGATCCAAAGCGAACAGAGATCCTTTCCCGAATGGTCGAACAATGGGGCAGTCTCGAGGGCGTGCTCACCAACGGAAACTCTCGCCATCGTTACGGATATATCGGCTCGTCGGATAGGCGGATGGTGCCTCTCCTTCGCCCGGGCAGCGTCGTCCTGGTGGATGTAACTGTCCGTCGCATTGAAGATGAGAATTGGGCGAATGAATATGACCGGCCGATGTACTTTGTCGAGGTCCGCGATGGCTATCGCTGCGGATGGTTCCACCAGGACGGCGCCCGTTTGCTCATGCAGCCCCATCCGCTATCTCGTTGTATGCCGGAGACTTGGCGCCATCCTGAGGAAGCCGAAGTGGTCGGCCGTGTGGTTGGGGTGGTTACCCGGTTCAACGAGCCGTGGAACATTCTGCCTGGAGAATCTCCAGCAGAGCGCGGAGATTCGAGCAGAAAAGCTCCTTGAGGTAGCCTGGCGAGCGCTCGGGCATCAAAACACGATAGGCTTCCATCCGATGCCAATGCGCTACCGTGGCGCATAGGCCACTTGGCATTCCTTCGAGGCATTCTCTTAAGTCGGCCCCTTGCCGCGCCAGCGGAGTTTCCAAAACTCTCTCAAAGATTTGCTCATGGCACACCTGTAGGGCCTGCTGGATCGCCTCGTCCGGATACAAGGCCGCCAGTCCTGCATGTTCGTACCTTCCGCTGGATAGATCGCGCAGCGAGGCCATGTAGGTAAGCCTGCCGAACTCCCCCGGAATGCCCGCCAGAGTTGTTAGCGTGAAGTCCTGAACGATCCGCCGGTTTTGCTGGAGCTGCGTATTCACTGCCGCCCGCCGAGCCGTTCCGAAGACGGAACGCTTTGAATCATTACCATCAGTACCTTCTATTGACCTTCATGGTCGAACCAGGAGGGTTCATCCATGACAAAAAACATCTTAGTTCGGTCCGGTTTGGTTCTCGCAGCAGTCTTGATCGTACTACCTGTTAACACCTCGGTCAAACACTTATCCAGTAATCGTAGCACTTCATGTTCGGTTGCCATCCTCAGCGGTTCCCCTCTTCCCATTCCTAATCCGCCTGGAGTTGTCACCCTCAGCGCCAGCGGTTCCCCTCTTCCCATTCCTAACCCGCCCGGAGTTGTCACCCTCAGCGCCAGCGGTTCCCCTCTTCCCATTCCTAATCCGCCTGGAGTTGTCACCCTCAGCGCCAGCGGTTCCCCTCTTCCCA
>JBARCY010000216.1:0-12849 GCA_049794595.1 Candidatus Acidiferrum sp. | reverse complement strand
GCTAGACGGCCGCGAAAGAGAGAAGCGCGCCGCCTCACCCACCAACCTTTCTAAAGAAGGAAAGCTCGCCGGGATGAGGAAGATCCCGGCGAGCTGCTGATTCTCAACAGTCGACTCAACTACTGGTTCGAAGCGCGTTCTGATTGGTTCTCCGGTGAGTGCTTCTCCAGGACGTTAACAAGATGCCGTCCTGTTGCTGGCACGCCGGTATGTTCGCCACGCACGATCTCACTTGCCTTCATGGGGTGACCATATACGTCGGCACTGGCATCATCGTCGGGGCGAATCGTGGAGCCTTCGAGGGACACGCCGGCAAACACGCCGCGGGCACGTGAGTAGCTGAGGATTTCAGCCTTCATCCAAGCGTCGGTGTCCGCGGAAGCATCACGCCCCAGAGGACCTGCGGCGACGGAAGCATCCCCACCCAGCTTAACTTTGCTGCTGAGAATGGAGTTCATGCCGCTGTCGTTCATGACTAGAAGGATCAAGTCGGTCGCTTCTCCGCCGATTTGGAAGCCAACGCTGCCACCCTCCAGAGCGTACATCGCTGGGGCTCCCCAGTGTCCACGGAAATGCTCTCCGGTGCGGCAAACCATCGCGCCGCGTCCGTAGTCTGCGCCGACTCCGAAAGCCAGCTTTTTGACGGATGGGATCACAATGACGCACTCGGCTTTGTTCAAAAGATCATGGGGAATGTTGTCTGGTATGTGCAAAACTTCCTGCATCACAGTGCCACATTCCTCGAGGCGCCTTTGTTCCTTGTTCAGTTGATGGGCATACACTACACCTGCTGTGAACGTAAGACATACTGCAGTAGCCAAAAGTTTCTTCATCTTTGACCTCCCGGTCTTAACTTCTTTTGTGGGCCTTTACCGCTTCAAAATATCTGGTGGAAGAACCTTGCATTTATTTCCATTCACAAGATGGTGTCCGCGGCCCGGCTCTCAGGCGGACTCTCTTGCGTTTGCCCCCTACGAGCCTTTCTTGCCCTCAATAACTAGCAAGGCAATTCCCCCAACTAGCAAGAGCCCGCCGAGGATTGGTGGAATGGGAAGTCGGTCTTGAGTCTCTGTCGTAACGTGCATGGGACCTACATCCATTACATGTTCGCGATGCGTGTAATTGAATCCGTGATACGCGAGTGCGAGCCCCCCTAAGACAATCAAGAGAATGCCAACCCAACTAATCGGTTTCATATTCTTCGTTTTCGCAACTAGACGATGCGCCTTCGGCCCTGAATCAGGTTGAATATGAATAAGACCAAAGCTACGACGAGGAGGACATGGATAAATCCCCCGAACGTATAGGACGTCACCATTCCCAGAAGCCAAAGAACGCACAAAACCACGAAAATAGTCCAAAGCATTACATTTCCAATCTCACGAGAAGCCCTTGCTCCAGCACTTGAACGGCAATTAAAGATCGTCTCTGGCGGGTTTCAAGCGAACTCAATCGTAATCTCTTGGAATGCGAGGGTCTGTTCACTTGAGCACACTTTTGACTATTTCCTTGGGGAACTCACAGAAAGAGCGATCTAGACGCTGGGCAGGATCGTCACTCTTCGAGGGTACCTTGGGATTCCCCTGCACTTGACTAGGTACTTTGCCTGGCACTCTGGCTCAGGGACCTGATGGAACTACGGCTGGCCGCCAACCGCCTTGGCTCCAATTATTTTTATGGGCTCTTCACCCACTCTTCCCTCAACCTCGCGCGCACGGACAACGAGACGCTTCGGCGCTGGACCTACATAGTGGAACGGGAAGCAGGTGAGCAAGGTGAGGTCGTGCTCTGGCGAAGATTCCAGGACGCGAAGGTCCGTGGGGGCAACGACTTTGATCGACTCGACAACGTATTCATAATTGCGCTCCCGAGTCTTGAATTTGATTTCGTCTCCTACGCGAATGTCGTGCAGCGGGCGGAAAAAGGTGTCACGATGACCGGCCAATGTGACATTGCCCCGTTCGCCTGGCAAAGCCGAGTTTGCAAGATGGCCGACCGCTCGGCGTAAGTCGGCATCGGAGTCGCCCTGAACGACGATGTCGTTCAGCCCTAGCCGAGGCACTTGAAGTTCACCAAGCACATCGCCTTCGGCTAGGATGCGCGGTATTGGGGAAGGGCTCGTGCGACCGAATTTCTGGACCTCGACAGCTTGATAGATATGTGAATCGGCGAAGACGATGCCGGCATACCCGAGTGCGAGAATCCCGAAAGCAAGAAACAAGTAGCAAGCAGCACGGAGGATCTTGATTCGCCGCGGCGTGAATTCTTTCATTGGATAAGGAAACGAGTTCATCTCGGCTCCGGCATCTGTTGCGCTGCGGGCTGCTTCTGCACGCCCAGCGCGTACCCCGGCCGCGTTCGCGCGCGTAACCGGCCGCGGCCCGGTGCCGTGACTTTTACGGCGACCTTTCGAAAACCATCGGGATGATTCATGTTTTGTGGCGCGTAGCCAAGCATGTACTGCTCGCGAAGATCTTGCGCTATTGCTGCCGATGCGCTTGCGACGGATTCGCCAAGGTCCGGGAAGTAAGCGATACCACCTGTATCTTTGCAAAGCCGTCGGAGAAGACCCGGATTTTCTTCCTCCTCGTCCGCGCCGACCAGAGCGATCGCGTAGATCACAGCACGTGATTGACGAGCCTGCGCCAACACCTGGGAGTATTTGAGATGGCTGGCATTGTCTCCACCATCGCTGATGATGATGAGCGCCTTCTTGCTCAAGTGCCCGTACTGCAGATGAAGGAGACCTTCGCTAACCGCATCGTAGAGCGCGGTTCGCCCTCGCGCGGACACGGCTGTAAGCGCTTCCCGAAGATCTTTGGGATCGTTCGAAAACGCCTTTCCCCTCATGAGTTCAACAGAAACGTCGTCGTTGAAATCCACGACGAACATCTCATCCCGGGAATTGCTCGAATGTACGAAGGAATTCAATGCTTCGACAACATCCGCGAGCTTGTTCCCCATGCTTCTGCTGTGGTCAACGATAAGCCCGACGGTAACGGGAGTATCTCGCTCTTCGAATACGGTAAGATTTTGTAGTCGTCCGTCTTCAAGTACGCGAAAGTCACCCAGCTTCAGACCCGGGACAAAAGCTCCGCGCGAGTCAGTCACATTGACGGGGAGCAAGACGAGATTGGTGCTCACCGCAATTTTTTCCTGGTTCCCCTCGCTCGTGAGTCTCTCGTTCTCAAAGGACGGAGAGAGGCCGCGAGTGCTCAGCAATAGCAAGAGAGGCACAACAAACAAGTACGCCCTGCGCGGACCGTGCTGGTGCCGGCTTAGAGTGCGGATCACAGAATGGCTTTCTCGCGGCGCGCGACGTGACCTTAAGATCACGTCCGCGACGCGGGAGTTACGTTTGCTTTTACGAAGTAAGCTTGAGGACAAACATCAAGCCAAGCGCGAGGCTGATGGACAAACCACCAAGCAATGCAATCAGCGGCATATTACTGGCGGTGTGCGGCAGTTCGTTGGCTTCCGTTGCCGGAGCAGCTTCGGCCGGTGCGGCAGTTGCATCCGCAACTGGCGCTGGAGTTGTATCTGCAACCGGCGCGGGCGTTTCGACCGCGGTGGCCGGCGGGGTGGTCTGAATGACCGTGACTACTTCCACTTCTTTCTGGTCGGGCGTGATGGCAACGATCGGAGCTGTCTTGATCGCGTTGTCATCCAGCGTGTCAAGATCGACGGCGGGAACGTCGGCATGTTGCGTCTGCGCCAACTGCATCGCGCGAACCTTTGGGTATACGAATTCCTGCCCGAAGTTGTCGCCAGGATAGAACCAAGCGCGGAGAGCTTCCGGAGAATCGCCCGGACGTTCGTTGAACTTCATAACCGTATCGCCCGTTGGCTGCAATCGATAATCATTGATAGCCAAGATGGTGGCGATGATTTGCGTCCCGTCTGCGTTAAAGATTTGAACAATATGGCGGTCGGAAGAAGAATCTAACAGCTTGAACGTGTACGTTCCGGCGGGAAGAACTCTCCCTGGAATTTCCACCGGCTGATTGAACGTGATCACAGTCTTTTTGTTCCATGTATCCGCTCGAGCGCCGAAAGCCAGCGTGGCGCCGAGCAGTGTAAATACAAACACTGCGAAAATCGTCTTTACGAACTTCATTGTCATTTCCTCCCAAGAGTTTAAGAATCGATGTGTTTCTGGAGGAGTAAGCTTAGTACGCGTTATCGTTAGATTCTGTACAGTTGAGCACACTTTTGATGTTTATTTGCAGGCACGGCGAAAAGGAAAAATCATCGGATGGAACAGCGCCGTCTTCGGGACGAACTACACAGGTTCGGAGCCAAGCCCGTCGCGCGACCGCCGGCAGCCGCTTATTTCCATGAGAGACTTATCCGCGGCTCAAGGCTTTTCGTATGTAGCGATCAGGCGGCGGGACCACGCCATCACCTTTCGCGACGCCGGTCCTACCCCGTTTGCCAACTGCTCGCTAATCCACCAGACGAGGACTGCCGCAAAAACAAGCAAAGCCAGAAAAAGGAAACCCACACTAAATAGAGCCACGGAAACCAGGAGTTCGCGTACGTAGTAAGAGTGCAGCGCGAGCGCCACCATCATGAAGGCTAGTCCACAGATGCGCTTGCTAATTTTCGAAATGGGCAACGAATCCCCTTGGCCCGGTGGCCTTATCTAGTCCTCTGCTAGAAGACCGCGCATGCAACGCCTGTACTTGGAATGATCAACTTCAATTGATCCAGCGATACCAAAACGCTTTGCCATTGCCCGCGTCCATCTTGGTGTCAAAAGGCAGAGAAAGATCCGAATAGAAGTTCAGGACATTTGCGCGCAGATCAGGTGACGTCAGATCACACTTGTGCCCCGCTAGCTGTCCGAACAGTTTTTCATAATGGTCCTCGGTCAATGCGTACTTGCCGGTCTGGCGGTGCCAGCCAATTGCATTCCTCGGGAGTCGTTTGCTATTTCGCTCTTCTGAGTTCATAGACCAGTTTCTTCGCTTCCTTGATTCTCTCTTTGTAGAAGGCCGGACTGATCAAGACTTTCTTCTTCCCCACTCGCACGTCTGCTCTGAGTCCTCTCTTCGACAAAAACAGCGAAAGCGCCGAATATGTCTTGAGCTCTTTCTCGAGAAACTCAATTGCATGCCGCCTGGACTCATCCATCGCTGACCTCCGGCTCAAGAAACCACGCTTACTTGGAAACGGAGAAGTTCTGGCCGCCACAATCTGTGGATACACTCGCATTACCTCCAACGCGATCGGCAGAGCGATCGGTACTTCGCCTCCGCGAGCACGTATGAAGCGCACTAACCCCCACCCGACAAACTCTAAATGCGTCCAAGAAGTACTAGAATCACCACGATAACAAGGACAAGGCTTACACCACCCGTCGGCATGTAGCCCCACTCCCTGCTATGCGACCACCTCGGGAGAGCGCCAAAGAGCGCCAAGATCAAAAAGATAATCAAGACCGTTCCAAGCATTGCCTTCTCCATTTCAAGTGAATCCTTCCTTCGCGATTCACTTCCCCCGCCCCGGCCGCACCCCTATCCCTTGACAGATTTGCGCCGGGTTCGGGGTCGTGCTCCATCAACCCTGATGTTCAGAAGTTACAGTACAACGCTGATCGAGAAACGAGCGCCCGGATAGTACGGGTCGTACATGTAGTAGCCGCCATCCACATAATCGATGTAGACGTCGTCGGTGTAGTACCAGCCTGCCGGCCACGGTTGGACAAATCCAAACCAATAGCCTCCGTATTGGAAGCGAGAATATCCGCCGACCAAGACAGGGTTGCCCATGTGGAACTCATGCCCACGGCCAAAATTGGAACGGAAGCGCGCATCTGGAATTCGCCCGCTGCCCCTGGCGCTTAGGCGGAGCGCCGGCTGTTCGCGTTGTCTGTTCATTGCCTCCTGGGTGCGTTGGGGAGCATGTGAAGACTTAGCCTGCTGCTGGCGCTCTTGCTGTTGTTGCCGCCCTTTGGCTTGTTGCTGTTGTGCTGCAGAGTTTTTCCGTTGTTGTTGGCTCTTCGCTTGTTGTTCTTTCTCGGACTTGGCCTGCGGTTCCTGTTTTGAGGCCTTGGCTTCTTGCTGCTGCCTCGCAGGTTTGGCTTGCGATTGTTGCTTCGGGGCTTTGGCTTGTTCCTGTCTCTCAGGCTTGGCCTTCTGCTCCTGATTTGGAGCCCTGGCTTGTTGCTGCTTTTCCGGTTTAGCTTGTTGCTCTTGTTTAGGCGCCTTGACTTCTTGCTGCTTTTCAGGTTTAGCCTGTTGTTCATGTTGCGCAGGTTTGGCCTTTTCTTCCGGTTTCTCTTGAGTCGCGAGAGCCGGAACAGCGATTCCGAGCAGCAACAAAAGCGCGGCGGTATTCACCATTCCAATTAGTTTCATGTGTTATCTCCGTTGCTTCAACTTGTGCGCTCCCCACGCTTCCTGCGTGGTGCGCCTTTTGTTTCCGGTCGTCAATTTCCATTCGAAGCTGCCAGGTCTTTCCTCGGCGGCTTGTAAAATTGTGGTTACGTTCCGACATGGATACGCGAGAGTGAGTGGAACAATCCAAACACATTGAGGAGCCACAGCACCACCACAATTACCACGACTGCATTCAAGATTGACTTAATACTCCCCGCCATGGGAATGAAACGATTCACTAGCCACAGCAGAACGCCCACTACGATCAGGGCTAAGAAAATTTGAATGAGAGGCATACTTTTTTACCTTTCCGTCTGTCTTACGAGACACTTCCACGCGAGTCCCAAGAATTGCGGCCTGCTCTGCCTAGCTCGAATAACGCCTTGAATCTCTTTGACTGACCGAAGAGATGGGCTGACAACTCGAACAAATCGTCCGATTCAAGGCTTGTTCAAGGTCCCCGAGGCTTTTGTGATCTTGGATTTCAAGCTGAAGGGGGCGGACTGGCCTGCACTGCAATCCTTCCAACGCAAATCCATCCTATGCTCCGTGAACACCCATGTCTGTTCACTTGTGTACAAGTCGCCTCTTAATCTTGGCGGGATCGTCTTTCACAAAACAAAGGAGCCGACGGCTCGGATCTGTCCTTTGCTAAATTGTAATTGGTTCGCGATGACGTGGCTGACGTGAGTGCGCCATCCCTGGGCGGGAACTGCCTTTAAGATCGAACTGGAAAGAACGAGGTGGTCAGAAATGCCTGGTGGTCAAGCTTATGAGGAAGTACCGGTGTGCCAGCGCGCAAAGTTCCAAAGCGCTTCGAGCTACTCGGTTAAGTTCCACACATACAAAAAAGTGGCGTCGCTGGCGGTCGCAACCTTACGGCCCTCTTTCCGACTTGCTCGATTCAGAGCGGAGCGAATTTTTTCTTTTGATCCTACCAGTTCGGCCAACGGAACCTTGATCGCCGCGCCAGCTTTCAGTCGGTCGAGGTCTTTGAGGATGGTAGTGATAATCAGCTTGTGCTTGCCATTGCGGCCTTGCGGGACATCCAATTGCACCATTGTCTTGAAATGCATGGGTCCGGTTTTCAATTGAGCGCTCCCCATATAGCCCTTCCTTGCGTCGAAACGCTAAACTAACCCGACGTTATCGTATCGCATCGTAGCCAGTCCTACAAGTAAGAAACAGAGGCTGCTAAACGAAATAGCGGAAAACGCTTTTGGGAAGGGGGGAATCCTCGCCTCGCCCATGCGACCCAATGAGTGCCGCTTAACAACTCCCACTCGCTCACAAAAATTTCAAAAAGATCTGACCCGTATGAGTTTCCTCCTGCTAGTTTCTAGACGAGAGGAAAGTTCAAATGTTGAATTCGAAAACTCATTTCGTCCAAGTTCCGCTGGAGGTCGTCAGAAAGATTGTGGAAGAACAAGCGGGAATGGAACCGGCGACCGAACCGTATCAAGAAATCGAAAAGAAAACGCTGAGCGAAGTTCTTTTGGAAACGGAAGCAGTATCCATCGCCCTGCCCGTCACACTCGCTCGGATGGAGCCCTCAAACTAATCATGAAGCCCATAAATAAGAAATCCAGGACAATCTCCCGCGAAGCCGGCGGGTTCGACGCCCAAGCCTTCCTCGATTCTGCAGGCGTGGCGAAAAGGATTACAGAGTTTAAGGGATCCGAGGTTATCTACTCTCAAGGTGATGCCGCTAAAACCGTCATGCACCTACAAGCGGGGGCTGTGAAGCTCTCCGTCGTTAGCGAGGGCGGCAAAGAGGCCGTCGTCGCAATTCTGGGACCGGGCGACTTCTTTGGCGAGGGCTGCCTGGCAGGTCATTCCGTTCGCATGGGCATTGCCAGGGCGGTATCGCATGCCACAGTGCTCGTTATTGAGAAGAGTGAAATGCTCAAGGTGCTCCATGAGCAGCACGACCTATCTGACCGGTTCATCAACTTCATGCTGGCGCGCAACATTCGAATCGAAGAAGACTTAATCGACCAGCTGTTCAATTCGAGCGAGAAGCGGCTCGCTCGCACTCTTCTCTTGCTCGCACGCTACGGTAAGGAAGACCTGCCCCATGCTGTCCTTCCCAAGGTCTCGCAAGAAACGCTGGCCGAGATGATCGGCACAACGCGCTCTCGTGTCAATTTTTTCATGAACAAGTTCAGAAAGCTCGGTTTCATCAAGTACAACGGCACTCTGCAGATCAATACTTCCCTTTTGAGCGTCGTCCTGCACGATTGAGCCAAGCCGCCATTTCCTCAATGGCGCTCCTCGGCCACATCGTCGCAGTTTCGCGGATGAACTGAGCATCTGTCCGTCGAAGGATTAATTCATTGAAACTGGCCACCCGAGCACGTTTCCTCTCGCTGTCCCCTTTACGGGAATGACGCCATTAGCTCTGTGGACCGCTTTCACGTCGCGTTCGATCGCAATCGCTCCCAGACATGCCGCCCGCTCAATGAGTTGAACCTCGCCGCGAGAAGGGTTGCGCGGAGTACAAGAATACATCTCTAGCGAGCCTAGCTCTTTGCCGCTCTCCGCAAAAATACCGACCGAGAAGAAAATATACAGGCCAAATAGCTCCGCGTTTCGCGCTATTTCAGCCACACTCGTCGCTTCGTCCTCCGGCAGGGAAACGAGAGATACCATGTTCCCTATCTGGCAATCGAGAGCGGTACAGATTTCATTCAGGATTTCCGGAAGTGGCCTTCGGGCGGAAATTGATTGAACAATTTTCCTCTCTGCGTTTAACAGATATTGAATTCGGCCTTCCGAATGTCGAAGCGACGCGGGGAGCAGCCACCTTCCGCGCGCATGGGATCGATTGTCATCCATTGGCTTTCCTTCTTTTCAGCTCCTGTACATCGTGTATGGTGGTTAGTCCGGCCCGAACGGCTTTGGGCCGCTTGTCTTTCATCTCATAAAGAGCCCGGTCCGCGGCGTACAGCAGGGCCCCAATCGTCTCGGCGTCCTTCGGATGACTGGCAATTCCCACGCTCACCGAAAGTGCCGGCTCTTCAGCTTCTGTCTCAAGAAGTTCGCATATCCGGTGCGCCACCAATGTGGCGGCGGCCATGCCTGTCTCCGGCAGGACCAGCGCAAACTCGTCCCCGCCATGCCGGGCCGCTGTATCTATGGACCGGCAGCAATCTCTCAGGATCTGCGCAAGCCTGCAGAGCGCTCGGTCGCCTGCCACATGGCCAAATTGATCGTTAATCTCTTTCAGTCCATCCAGGTCCAGCAATACCAGAGAGAATTCCCGAGCGGTTCGGTTAGACCGTCCAATCTCCGCTTGTAACACCTCGAAAAGGCGGCGGTGATTGGCCAGGCCGGTCAGCGAGTCGCTCGAGGCTTGATGGCGCAGATGATCCTCAAGCATCCGCTGTTCTGTGACGTCAACGGCGATTATTTCATACCCGGCAAAGTTTCCATTGTCGTCGTAAACTCCTCGGCCGCTCAATCTGGCTCTGAGCGGCGTTCCGTCCTTCCGATTCCTCTCTATTTCAACTGGCTCGACTCCCTTCACATCAGACAAGCCCTCCGACAATGGTGAGCCCTTACCGAAGTTAAAGAGGATTTCAGTCGCATGATTAGCCGCCAGGAGATCTTCCTTGCTTGCGTAACCAAGCATGGTTACCAGAGCTTGATTCGCGTCGATCATTACGCCTTCCGCATTGCATCGATATATTCCGTATGCAGGGTTCTCCAACAGCGCGCGATACAGCGATTGCGAATGCCGCAGGGCCTTTCGCGCCTCCTCCAACTCCTCGCGCAGTTTCTTTTCGTTCAGTGCTTGGCGAACAGCCATGGGTAATTGCGCGAGGCGGTCTTTTTCAACGTAATCGAAAGCGCCATCAGCAGCTAACTGCTCGATAGATTCACTGCCCTTGGCGCTGGCCACGAACAACAAGGGGATCTCCTGCAACTTTTGATGGAGCACTTGCAGTGCTTGGGAGCCTTTCAAACTCGGACAGGGGTACTCGGCAACCACCACGTCATACGATTGAGAGTGAAGCCGTTCCCCACATTGCTCGAAATTCAATACAAAATCGGCGATCACAATGAACTGCGCCTTTCTCAACTCTTCCACGCAGTCCTCTATGATTTCCGCATCGCGGTGAACGAAAAGGACGCGGAGCGGCCGGCGCCTGTGAGAACCCATACCCACCGCTCGAAAACTTGCCAGATCGGACTGTACATCGCTCTGAGCCAGATTTGACATCGAAGCACACTTAGACTGCCGAAGCCGTCCACATTTCCTCGGATGAGCGGCTAGGAGGTAGACCCCTTCGTGTTCAAAGTAGGCCGTAAACGGTACAGAGTCTGTCCCGTTTTGGACACTCGCAAGATGAGGCCTTTCCAACGAAATCCGCGCCAAGGAACAGGAGGCCCTGCTCGAACAGGTCAACTCTTACAGTTATCGCATGCCACTGTTCAAAATGGGACAGAGGGTACTCTCTCCCTCGACGCACAATTAGTTTGTACTTTCGGTGCCCATGCCGCATCAGGAGATTCTCAATGTTGAGTTGTCCGCTTTGTCAAAGTGAACAAATCCGTAAATCGCGACGTCACGGCATCCTGGAAAGAGGATTTATGACCATGATCTTCCTCAGACCCTTTCGCTGCCTAAAATGTGACTCGCGGTTTGTCCGCTGGACATTTTTCGCCAATACCCAGGCTTCCCGGCAGGCACCCACTCACTAAACTAGGCCGATCCCTTCGAAAACGAACTTTCGCGCGAAATGATGCTGTCCAAGCCATTCTACAAACACGCCTCTTCTGCTCTGCTCGTAGCATTGGCTCGCGGTACTATGTCCCTTTACGGCAAATTAGGGCGCCGAGCCGCTTACGGAAGTTCTCGACATATCTCTAACCACTCTCGCGATGTTCATGGCCTGCTATGGCGACACGCACACGCTGGACACTTAGGCTGCTGTTCCCATCCTCCGCCCGATGACTTGTCGCTCGCACCGTGCGGCCACCAGCGGCAGCCGGTGCCAACTGCCGTCACAAAATAGTGAAGCTTCTTGGATTTATGTAATGAAGGAACGAGAACGCGTGAAATTAAAAACTTTTAAAAACGGCGCAGGAACCCATCCTGGAGAGATAGGCCTTCTAGCGAGAGCTCAGAGTGATGAGCGAGAGCCCCTGAGGGAAACAAATCTATACCCGCTGCGATTCGAACCCATCTTTCAGTATCGCCTCTGGGGAGGCCGGCGTTTAGCCGACCTGCTTTCCACGCCGTTGCCAGGAGAGGGCCCGATCGGCGAAGCATGGGTGCTCAGCGATCGCGATGACCATTCGAGTCTCGTTGCCAGTGGACCTCTCAAGGGGCAAACAATTGCTCAGTTGCTGGAACATTTTCGGGAAGAAATGCTGGGAAGGCTGGCCAAGCACTTCCGCCGATTTCCGCTGTTGCTGAAGTTTCTCGATGTACGGGAAATGCTTTCCGTCCAGGTGCATCCCTCTGATGCACAAACCAACCTCTTGCCAGCCGGTGAAACCGGTAAGACAGAGGCATGGGTCGTACTTGAGGCGGGCGCCAAAAGCCGCATCTATGCGGGCTTAAAGCCTGGTACCAGTGCGGACGATCTCCGACAGGCACTCAAGAACAAAACGATCGCGGATGACCTCGTATTCTTCACGCCGAAACCCGGCGACAGCATCTTTCTGCCGGCTGGGACGGTTCACTCACTCGGCGACGGCGTCATGGTGTTCGAGGTTCAAGAGAACAGCGACGTAACGTTTCGCCTGTATGACTGGGATCACGTTGACGCCAAGACGGGTCACCCGCGCCCACTCCAAATCGATCACGCGCTTGCCAGCATTAACTTCGCGGACGGTGCGGCCGGCCTGGTGGCGCCCGTGGTGAAGGCAACGTCGCCAGTAGAACGCGAGAGACTCTTTCATTGTGAACATTTCTGGGTGTACCGTTTGCGCGGGCACGTGCCTTTTCCTGTGGGCGCCCCTGGTGTTCCACGTGTGCTCGTATGCATCGAGGGCTCCGGACAGGTCGAGCGCGACGGCGCAACGTATGCCGTCGGAAAAGGTGATGTAGTGCTGTTGCCAGCGGTAGTCGGAGTTTGTGCTTTTCGGCCGAGTGGTGACGTGGATTTGCTGGAGATTGGAATACCGGAATAGTTCGCGGCCGGGTAGCAACCGCATGGTTCTCAAGACGGTAAACGCTTCTCCAGGACGCAGGTATTCAGAGGTGGCAAGCTCGTGAAAAGGCTAATTGTTTTTGATCTGGACGGCACACTGGCCGAAAGCAAATCAGCTCTTGATACCGAAATGGCGGCGTTGCTCCATGACCTCCTCGGCATCGTCAAAGTGGCGGTAATCTCCGGCGGCGATTGGCCGCAGTTTGAAAAACAACTGCTCTCCAATCTCCCCAACGACAATTGCATGGCGAATCTGTCACTCCTTCCCACATGTGGAACAAAGTTCTTCGAATATAGGAGCG
>JBARCY010000215.1:0-2696 GCA_049794595.1 Candidatus Acidiferrum sp. | reverse complement strand
TTTCACTGTCCACATGCCTGAGCTAACTTCCTCCTCACCGAGGATGAGGGCGAAGCGCGAGCCTAGCTTGCTGGCGCGCTCGAGGGCTTTGCCGAATTTCAACTCGGTGGCGGGCAGCTCGACGCGGTAGCCTGCGTTTCGCAAAGTCTTGGCGGCGCGGATTGCGGTGGTGTATGCGCTTTGGCCCATCCACGCGATGAACACGTCCGGACCTTGCGCGGCCGTAACTTTTTTATCTGTGACCGCTGAGCGGTCAACGCCGCCTTCTTGCAGCGACAGGATGAGACGGTCTTCGCCAATGGCGAAGCCGATGCCTTTTGTTGGCGGGCCGCCGAGGAGTTCGACCAGGCCGTCGTAGCGGCCGCCGCCGCAGACGGCGTTTTGTGAGCCGAGACCCTGCGCGGTGATTTCAAACGTGGTGCGCATGTAGTAGTCGAGGCCGCGGACGAGGCGCCAATTCTCGCGATACGCGACGCCGCGGAGATCGAGGTCGCGTTTCACGGCGGCGTAGTGCGTTTTGCACTCGTCGCAAAGATGATCGGCGATGCGCGGCAGCGTCGAAATGATGGGCTGCTCGTGTTCGAGTTTCGAGTCGAGCACGCGGAGCGGATTCGTCTCGATGCGCCGTTGCGAGTCGGCGCCAAGTTTGTCTTTTACTTTTTCGAGTTCGGCTTTGAGTTTCGCAACGTAGCCCCGCCGACAGTTGTCGGCGGCGTGGCCAATGGAGTTGATGCTCAATTCCGTTCCCTGCAAGCCACACTTGTCGAAGAACGTCATCAACATTTCGATCAGTTCCGCATCGATCGCAGGAGCGTCGGGACCGCCAAGAATTTCCGCCCCAATCTGATAGAACTGCCGATAACGCCCCTTCTGCGGCCGCTCCCGCCGAAACATCGGCCCCATGTAATACAACCTCACCGGCTGCGGCGTCTGCTGCATGTTGTGTTCGATGTAAGCGCGGCACACGGAAGCCGTCGCCTCCGGTCTCAGGCTTAGGTCATCGCCCAAGTCAACGGCTAGAAGGTGATTTCTGATGATCCCGATGTAAAGATTGAATCGCTCGAAAATGCCGACGTCTTTCGTTTTCTCATACTCCTGTCGGTCGAAGGCAAGTGAATCGAGAAGCGGTCCGAGATCCGCCAAAGCCTTTTCGTTTTCTGGCGTCTTAGCCACTTCGCCGCTCTCAACCCCAATTCGTAGCCTTTCTCGAAACTCGGTCACTTTGAGTTCATACGACCAAAAAAAGTTAGGATCGGAAACCGAGGGCTGTTTGGCGACCAATAGTGTTCTCAGCGCCGCCAACTCGGCTGATTCGTGATCCTCGAATGAGTACATCTCTTTGGAAACGATATCCGTGTCACCGCCAACAGCACGAGCGAACAACTCGGTTAGCTCGAACATTGGCGGGCGGATTTCACCGAAGCCGTAGGTGGTGAAGACTTCGTGGGCGGCTTGCTCGACGCGGTTCCAGAGCGCGGTGTCTGGCGGGAGCAGGTCGCGCGTGCCGCGGATGGCTTGGAATTTGGATTTACTTGCCATGAGAAATTGTGCCCTGATTCTTCGCTTCGCTCAGAATGACAACTTATAGAGATTGGCTTGCATGCACAAGTGGCGGCTCTTCACGAGTTTAAGTGAAGAGAGATTCCTCGATTGCGCAGACCCACGCTCCGCAGGAGCGGAGCGAAAGAAAAGGCATCGGTCTGCTTCGCTCGGAATGACAGCGCGGTGTGCCGGTGCCAGCGAAGGTAGCATTATGAGCCGGAATCCTCGCGGTAGATATTTTTGTACTCGACGTAGCGCTGGGCGTAGGCGTCGATACTGGCTTGGTCGATGCCGGTTAGGGCGCGTTTGACTTTGCCGGGGTGGCCTACCACCAGGCTGCCGGGGGGAATTTTGGCTCCTTCGAGGAGGAGCGTGCCGGCGGCTACGATGCTGCCGGCGCCGACGTGGACGCCGTTCAGGATGACGGCACCCATGCCGACGAGGCAGCGCGACTCGATGGTGCAGCCGTGGAGCGTGACGGAGTGGCCGATGGTCACGTCGTCGCCGAGGACGAGCGCGTGCTCGTCGCGCATGACATGGAGGATGCAGCCGTCCTGAATGTTGGTGCGCGCGCCAATGCGGATGTAGTGGACGTCGCCGCGAATGACCGTGCAGGGCCAGACGCTGGAGTCTTCGCCGACGACCACGTCGCCGATGATAACGGCGGCGGGGTCAATATAGGCGGAGGCGGCGATTTGCGGGCGCTTGCCGCGATAGGGGCGAATGTCGGGCTGGCGGCCCAGCCCTAGCGAGCCGCGCGCGGGGTTTGCGCCGGGATTTTGGTTAACCATAACTGCCTCCCCCTCCCCTGTTTTTTGTAAACGTTGCATCTAAAGGATTTAGCTTTTCTATAAGCTATTTAGAATCAACAGTTACGACGCTCGGCAAGCATTGATTACAAATGGCTTACGTAACGCCCGATTCGAGGGCACCTTCGCCCGGAAGAACGGACCTAAAGGTCCGCCGCTTCACCAGTCGCGGACCACGTCGACTCCAAAAAGAAAATGCGGCAACCGGGTTGCCGCAGTGGCGCGCTTGCCTAGATGATTCCAGCACGTAGTTTAGCACGGCGGCCCGGAATTTCAAGAGCATTTGTACGGCTCTCGATTCGAGGGCTTGCTTTCAATCAGAGGAGCTCTAAGAACCGCTCGACG
>JBARCY010000214.1:0-1898 GCA_049794595.1 Candidatus Acidiferrum sp. | reverse complement strand
ACAACGTTTGCGGTCGGAGAAGAAGCGGAAGCACTAACGCCGACGGGAGAGGCCGGCGAAGTGCGGCCCATCACGGCGCCGCTGGGGCGCGTCGATGCGGCCGTGCGCCGGGGCGATGACGTGCGCGTGGATGTGGTTGTAAGGACGAAAAAAGTGGGGCACTTTTTTCCTGGCGGGACGATCGATGCATTCGATGTCTGGCTGGAGCTGAAAGCCGTCGACGAAAAAGGCCAGACGATTTTCTGGAGCGGAAAAGTCGAGGACGATGGAAAAGGGCCGGTCGAGAAAGGCGCGCATTTCTACAAGTCGCTGCAAATCGACGAGCATGGGAATCCCATCAACAAGAGAAATGCGTGGTCGACGCGAGCGACGATGTATACGCATTTGATTCCGCCGGGCGCCGCGGACACGGCACACTTCCGGCTGCATATCCCGGACACGGCTGGAGAACAAATCACGCTGCACGCCAAGCTGAACTACCGGAAATTCATGTGGTGGAACACGCAGTTTGCGTATGCCGGTGAGGAAGACGCGAAGCAGCCGCACAGGGAATTTACGCCGAGTTACGACGACCGGAAGATGACTTTTACCGGAGATACCTCGCAGGATGCCGGCAAGCTGAAATACATTCCGAATCTTCCGATTATCGTCATGGCCGAAGATACAAAGACCATGCGTATTTTGCCGAAAAATGCGGCTCCGCCGAAACCGCTGATTGCTCTCGAGAACGATGACTGGACACGGTGGAACGATTATGGAATCGGGCTGCTGCTGCAGGGCGATTTGAAGGGAGCGGCGGCGGCGTTCGAGAAAATTACGGAGATCGATCCGCGGAATGTGGATGGCTGGGTGAATATCGGGCGTTCTCTTGTGCAGGAAGGGGACATGGCTGGAGCGCAAGAGGTCTTGGAGAAAGCGCTGGCCATCTCGCCCAAACTGGCGAGGGCTAGCTTCTTTTACGCGCGCGTGCTTCGAGAAGAAGGCAAATACGATGAAGCGGAGCGTTACTTGCAGGTCGTGCTCGAGCAATATCCGCGCGATCGTGTGGCGATTGATGAATTGGGACGCATTCAGTTTTTGCAAAAACGCTATGCAGAGGCGATGAAAACTCTCGAGCGCACGCTGGCCATCGATCCGGAAGATTTGCAGGCCAACTACAATTTGATGCTTTGCTACAACGGGCTTGGCGACGAAACGAAAGCAAACGAACACAAAGTGCGCTATTTGCGTTTCAAGGCGGATGAAGCCTCGCAAACGATTACCGGGGCGTACCGTCAGGCCCATCCGGACGACAATAACGAACGGCAGTCGATCCATGAGCATGTTTCCGTACCGCTGGGGCCGGAAGAAACGAAGAAGTCTGCGCGTATTCGCAAGCCAGTGCATGGACACACCAGCGCGCAGACGAAAATAAGAGCGGAAGCAGTGGCAAAAGCGGACGGCGGTTCACGATAGATTTATCGTCACGGCATTTTTGAGGAGAAGGCGCGCATGACTTGGATCAAGACGGTTCGAATGGAAGAGGACGCGAGCGTCAAGAAGGCCATTGAAGACGAGCGCAAACTCTATCCGGCGGAATACGCCACGCCAGTGCAGGCGGTATTTGCCGGAGTCGAAGCCAGCATCGTCGGCTCGCATTCGCTCTTTCCCGACGTGCTTTTTCACGCCTTCAGCACCTTCGGCGCACTCATGTCCACCGATTTGCCGCTGAAGCGCCATCAGCACGAGATGATCGCCACCATGGTTTCGGTCACCAACCGGTGCCACTATTGAATTGAATCTCACGCAGAGTTTCTGCGTCGCGTGACGTTGAATGAAGAGATGGTGGAAGCGCTGAAGAAAGATTATCGCACTGCACCGATCAGCGAACAGGATCGCACGATGCTGGATTACGTAGT
>JBARCY010000213.1:0-1548 GCA_049794595.1 Candidatus Acidiferrum sp. | reverse complement strand
GGTCCGCCGCCAGAGCTGCGAACTCGCCAAAACGTTGGCCTTGTCCACCGAGCACACACGCCGCGAGCGATTCTCCGCCCGCGCAAACGCAAACGTCGCAATCCGCTCGATTTCCGGCGTGGAATACGATTCCGTGTCCCAGGCGCGCTCGAGGCCATTCTCGGTAACGTTGCCCCGCTCGCCGAAGTACATGCCCCCCGCAAGCTCGCGCACAATCTCAATATCAAGATCGCCCAAACGCTCCGGCTTCAGCGGAGAAATCCCCCGCAGCGGCTCCAACACCTTCACCGGACGCACATTGACGTAAAGCCCCATCCCCTTCCGCAGACCAAGCAGCCCGCTCTCTGGCCGTTTCCCGACGGGCAGCGAATCCCACTTCGCCCCGCCAACCGCCCCCAGAAAAACCGCGTCCGCTCTGCGGCAAGCATCCAGCGTTTCGTTCGGAAGCGGCGTTCCAGTGGCATCAATCGCCGCGCCGCCGATCAAAAACTCATGCAAATCAAATTCGTGATTGAATTCGTGCGCGCACTCCCGCAGCACAGTCGCCGCGGCCCGCGTCACTTCCGGCCCGATCCCATCTCCTGGCAAAAGAACAATAGTCTTCTTCATCCTGGTCCCCGATTACCTTAAGACTCTCAAGCAGCGGCTCACCTCACGCAACTACACCGCCGAACTCGCTTCTGCCGCCACGGCTGCAGGCCGCCGCCGCATGACTTCATGCGCGATAGCCAAAAGGTCCCGCGGCCGCACTTGTTTCGCCTCATCGGCCAGCGTCGTCACTCGCTTGTAGCATTCCGCCAATTCCTCTTCGCTCGGCTCATAGCCCAGCGTGCGCAAGCTCACCTTGAGCGCATTCCGCCCTGAATGCTTCCCGAGCACAAACGACCGCGATGGCACTCCCACCGACTCCGGCGACATGATCTCGTACGTCAGCGGATTCTTGATAATCCCATCCTGATGGATCCCCGCTTCGTGCGCAAACGCGTTCGCTCCAACCACCGCCTTGTTCGGCGCCACCACTGCCCCGGTAATTTCCGTCAGCATCCGGCTCGACTTGAACAGCTCGTCCAGCTTGATATTCGTCGTCACGCCAAAGCTTTCCTTGCGCACCGCCAGCGCCACCGCAATCTCCTCGAGCGCCGCGTTCCCCGCCCGCTCGCCGATTCCGTTTATCGTACATTCAATCTGCCGCACACCCGCGCGAACCGCCGCCAGCGAGTTCGCCACCGCCAGACCCAAATCGTCGTGGCAGTGCGCGCTCAATGTAATCCCCTGCGGATCGTCCAGATGCACGCGCACCTGCTCAAACATCGCGCCATACTCATCCGGCACCGCATAGCCAACCGTATCCGGCAAGTTCAGCACGGTAGCCCCGGCATCCACGGCCACCTGGCAAACCTGGCAAAGAAAGCCGATATCCGTGCGCCCCGCATCTTCCGCCGAAAACTCCACTTCGCCTACATGCTTCCGCCCGAGGCGAATCATGGAAGAAATCGCTTCCAGCGCCTGCTCGCGCGTCATATTCAGCTTCACGCGCAGGTGCAAATC
>JBARCY010000212.1:0-23393 GCA_049794595.1 Candidatus Acidiferrum sp. | reverse complement strand
CCGACGAGTGATTACCAGCAGCCCGAAGTGGACGGCCTAAAACAATATGTAGAGAACGGCGGGCGAGCACTGGTCCTTCTCGATCCGCCGCTGAAAATGGGGCGAGAAGACATTGCGGACAACGATGCGCTGACGAGCCTGCTATCGAGCTGGGGAGTGACGCCGAATAAAGATCTCATCCTGGATATGAACCCCATCGGCCAGCTTGCCGGGTTGGGGCCTCAAGTCGCGCTCGTGACGCGATACGATTCGCAGCCCATCGTAAACGATATGAAGGGAACTGCGACGGGCTTCCCTCTGTCGCGTTCGCTCGACACAAAGAACGGCGACAAAACCACTGTGGACAAATTGTTTGATTCCTCTGACAGCAGCCTCGCCACGATGAAACTGGATTCACCCAGCATTAATCCCAGCGACCCGGCCAATAAAAAAGGCCCGCTCACAATCGCCGCGGCCGGAACGTACAGAACGGGCAAGGAAAATTCGGAGGGCCGGTTTGTCGTAGTCGGCAGTTCCTCGTGGGCGGAAAATTCCTTCATCAATTTCAACGGGAATCGCGATCTGGCGTTGAATGCCATGGATTGGCTGGCGTCGGATGAAGATTTGATTTCCATCCGGCCGAAAGAGCCGGAGGACCGCCGCATCACGATGACAAAAGCGCAAATGAATTGGGTGCGCGTCACCAGCCAGTTTCTTTTCCCGCTGGCTGTCGTGTTCGTCGGATTATCGGTCTGGTGGCGGAGAAGATAAAACGCTTCTGGACCCGCAAAGTGCAGTTCAGAAAATGCCGGGGCAATTCCAATGAAAATAAATAGTTTGCTTGTGGCTGCGATCGTCTTGGCGGCGCTGTCTGGAGTTTTGTATTGGTCGAATCACAAGAAGACGGCGGCGAGCGACGTGAAAGTGTCCGCGGACGCGCCGCCGGTAATCCTGACTTTGCCGCAGGCCGAGATCACTAAAGTAGAAATCAAGAAAAAGGACGGCGATGAGGTTGCGCTCGCAAAAGATGACGCCGGCGAATGGCAGATCACCGCGCCGAAATCGTTGCGCGCGGATCAGAGCCAAGTGTCGACTGTGCTTTCTACGTTGTCCTCTCTGAGTTCCGAGCGCCTGATCGATGCAAAAGCCAGTAACTTGAGCGAATACGGACTGTCACAGCCCGCCGTGGAAGTCGATATCACCGAAAAAAATAATAAGACCCAGAAATTGATGATCGGTGACAACACGCCGACTGGAAACGCCGCCTACGTCGCGCTCGCTGGCGATCCCCGCGTTTTCACCCTCGAAAACTACAATAAGAACAGTCTAGACAAAAGCGAGAACGATTTGCGCGACAAACGGCTCTTAATATTCGACCAGGACAAACTAAGCCGCGTCGAGTTGCAATCGAAAAAACAGGACATCGAATTCGGCCGGAACAAGGACCAGTGGCAAATCCTGAAGCCCAAGCCCTACCGCGCTGACGACTCCAACGTGCAAGACCTGATTCGCAAACTCGCGGACGCGAAAATGGATCTGAGCGCGCCCGTCGAAGACCAAAAGAGACTAGCCGCCGCGTTTGCCGCGGGGGCCCCGATCGCGACTGCGAAAGTCACCGATGCCTCGGGAACGCAAGAGCTGCAGGTGCGAAATGACAAAAACGGCTATTACGCGAAATCAAGCGCCGTCGAAGGCGTCTATAAGGTCCCCAGCGATTTGGGACTGTCGCTCAGCAAGGGCCTGGATGATTTCCGGACCAAGAAGCTTTTTGATCTCGGCTTCACCGATCCCGACAAGATCGAAATGCACGAAGGCTCGAATGCTTATTACCTGACGAAAGGCAAAGCCGGCTCGGATTGGTGGCTTCCCGACGGCAAGAAAGCGGACGCGATTGGTGCGGAAACGTTCGAAATGCGAGTGCGCGATCTGGCCGCGACCAAATTCGTGGATGCGGGATTCACCACCCCTGAAATCGAATTGACGGCCATCTCGAACAATGGAAAAACCATCGAGAAAGTGCTGATCTCAAAAAATGGCGATAATTACATCGCGAAGCACGAGAATGAGCCCGCATTGTATTCGCTCGACCCCAGCACCGTGAAAGACATTGAGAAAGCCGCCGCGGATCTAAAGCCCGCGCCGGAGCCGAAACCAGCGCCTCCCGCCAAAAAGAAGTAAGCGATCGGCCGGCTAAGACTTCTTTCCGCTGTTCTGCATCGCGCGATCGAGCGAGAGTTTTTCCTCGAGCGTCAGCGCTCGCACCCGGGATCTTGCCAGATCTCCCAGAACGAGCGGCCCAACAGCCACGCGAATCAGGCGCAAAACTTCGATTCCTAACGACTCCAGCATTCGGCGAATGTGCCTGTTTTTGCCTTCCTCGAGAATAATCAACAACCACGAATTGCGCTCTCCTTGACGGAGAAGGGAAGCGTCCTTTACGCGAAGCACCTCGCCGTCTTTTGTTTCGACACCCTTCCTGAGAGCTTCCAGCAGCGCAGCGTCGGCTACTCTTCCAATCTGGACGTGATAAGTCTTTTCGAGATGTGTTTCCGGTGTGGTTACCCGAGCGGCCCACTCGGAGTCGTTGGTAAGGAGGAGCAGGCCTTCGCTGGCTTTGTCGAGCCGGCCGACCGGAGCAACCCAAGGAACCTCCGCATCCAAGAGCGAGTAAACCGTGTCGCGGCCATTTTCATCTGACGCGGTCGTGACAATCCCCCGCGGTTTGTTCATCACAAGATAGATTTTCTTGACAGCAACGATGGACTGGCCATCGATCTCGATGCGGTCCTTGCCAAGCCGCACCGGAGTTTCGGGATTGCGCCATACCCCGCCGTTGACGCGAACTTTTCCCTCGCGGATGAGTTGAACGGCTTGGGCACGGGAACAATGGCCGAGTTTGGAGAGCGCTCTCGTCAGCCCCGTTTTTCTTGATTGGGTGTTGGGCAATTGTCGATGCGTTTTATTGCGCAATTATTTCGGCGAACTCAGCGAGGCGACGGGCGCATCTGAAGCAGGCACGAGAGGATCGTGCTTCACCGCGCCGTAGCGCGCCGCGAGCCAGGCGCGCACTTCATCGGGATCGTAGTGGAACGGCCCCATGCCGCCGCGATAGGCGATGCGGCCTGATTCGTCGAGGATGTAGAGGCGCTCGGGCCACGCGGCGTACGCGTCGTTGGCGGCGTTGGCCATATCGTCGATACCGAAATCAATGGGATAGTGAAAGCGCTTGATGAAATCATTGGCGATAACCACTCGCTGCGCCAGCGTTTTCGGCTGCGCGTAGCATACGTCATCCTTGATATTGGATTTCATTTCCCACTCGTCCGTGGGATGAGCTTCACGCACGTACACCGTCAGGAAGTCCGCGTGATCTTTATAGTCGTTGTAAATCTGCACCACGTCGCCGACGTGGCGGCGGAAGGGCGGTCAAGTATAGCTGCCGAAAATAATGACGAGCGGCCGGACGCCGGTCCGCTCGCGAATATGAAAGCGAGTCGAGCCGTCGAGCGCGAGAAGGCGAGCATCTGGCGCGGCGTCGCCAACCTTTAGATTGCCGCGGTGCATATGCGGCAGGGCATAACGGACCATGAAGTAGGCGTCGCGAGGGCTGCCCGCCATTTTGGAGAGAACTCCAAACCCGCAAAGCAACAAAACCACAAGAATGCCAAGGGTCCATTTCCAGAAAAGAGGCATCGTCAGTTATCCCACCCTCTCAACTTTGCATTCATCCGAAGTTAGTACCAACCAAGAAATTCAACGCTTTTCCCCGCGAATGAATCACCGGACACGATGGCGAACCGTACCACCGCCGGGCAAGGGATTGAATAGTATTTTTGCATTAGCCATGCTAGTCCGGAGTTATTTCTGCGCATCCTTGGCCAGAAGGTGTTCGCGCTCGTCTTTGTAACGGGCCAAAGCCTTTTCAATCACCGTAAGCGCCGCGTATGCCGGACGAATCTCTTCGACCTCGACTTTCTTACCTTCGAGCTGCTTGTAATCTTGAAAAAATCGGCGGAGAACCAGCAAGCGGTGCGAGGGCAGATCGCGCGCCTCCAGGTAACTGCTGAATTCCGGATCGCCGGTGGCCACCGCGATGATTTTATCGTCGCTGGCGCCCGAATCAATCATGGACATCAATCCAATTGCGCGTGCCTTGATAAGAGCAAGAGGCTGCACCGGTTCCTGGCAGAGAACCAGGACGTCGAGAGGATCATTATCCTCGGCGTAAGTCTGCGGAATAAATCCGTAGTTCGCCGGATAGAAAACGGCGGAATGAATGATCCGGTCAACCTTCAAAAGCCCGCTAGCCTTATCCAACTCATACTTCACATTCGACCCGAGTGGAATCTCGATCAGCGCCTGAAAATCGCGGGGCACTTCTTTTCCTGGTGAAACGTCATGCCAGGGATGGAACATGGGAGCACATCCTTCTTAACGGCCGTTTCGGACACCGCGGATTGTTGCAGTCCATTATCTCTCGGAAACTGGTTGAGGTCCAAAACCCAGTAATAATAATTGTTCTAATTTCAGCCAGCGCCGGCAGCCATGATTGCTGAAGCTCCCTTCAAAATAGACGCAATCAGTGTGTCCCGACAGTTGGAAGCAAACCACCCCGGACGTTTCCAGCGCTCAAAACACGCTGTTTCGGACCCCTAAAGACGATATGCTGGACAAGAAAGGATTTAAATGATGCCCCAGCCTATCGATAGAGATCGCAACAGTTCAACTATTCGGGTGCCGCCTTATCCGACGCGGCGTTTCCGCGGGCTGTTGATCGTCGTTCTCGCCGTGATTGCCGTGGCCGTCTTCGGCGGCCAGACGGTGCTGTCCTATTTCGTCGACGACCTCTGGTTTGGATCGCTCGGCTTCCGCGAAGTCTTCACGAAAATGCTGAGCCTCCAGTGGACGGTTTTCGCAGTCTTTGCCGTGGCCACATTTCTTATTCTGTACGGGATGATTCTCGCTCTCAAGCGAATGCACCGTGACGATTTGCCCAGCGGCCAAACGATATTCGTTGGCGGCCAGCCTCTGAGGCTGCCGGTCGATTCCATCCTGAGCTTCGTCGCCATCGGAGGCTCGCTCCTGATCGCCCTTGTAACAGCCACTGTCATGATGGCCCAATGGCCGACCCTTGCATTGTTCTGGTATGCGCCGCACGCCGCCGGAAATGTTGCGGACCCGATTTTCGGCAAGTCTCTCAACTTCTACCTCCTGAAGCTTCCTGCTTGGCAAGTGTTCTCTGGCTGGCTGATGATGCTCGCCGTGGTGACCTGCGTGGTTGCCGCTTCCTTATTTTTGCTTGCCAACAGCGCCCGCGCTCTCGAGGGAATCCGCAGCAGCTACAATGCCCTGCCGTGGCGCGGCATCTCCATTTCCGTTGCCTTCCTGTTGCTGGTCATCGCGCTGCAGGTATACATCGGCCGGTTCACTCTACTTTTCCAGGACCACACCATCTTCGGCGGTGCCACCTATACCGATGTGCACATCATGCTCCCGGGCTTATTGCTCGTTTGCGCCGCTCTCCTCATTGGCGCGGTGATCGCCGCCGTCAATGCCGCCTCGGTACAGCGCGGCCGCTGGCTGTTCGCGGCAGTCATTCCCGGCGCGGCTTGTTATCTGCTCCTTCAGATCGTCGGTTGGTATGTCACCAATTTCATCGTCAAACCCAACCAGCTCGTTCGCGAGAAGCCCTATATCGCCTATAACATTAAAATGACTCGTCTGGCCTACGGCTTGGACCGCATGACACAGCGCAAGTTCCCCGCCGAGACCAGCGTCGAGGCGGCCGACCCCGCGAACAATCAGGCCACCCTCCAAAACATCCGTCTTTGGGACTGGCACGCCCTTCAGGATACCCTGCGGCAGATTCAGGAAATCCGCACCTACTACGATTTCCCCGATATCGACATCGATCGCTACGAAATCGAAGGCCACCTCCGCGAGGTGATGCTCGCTGCCCGCGAGTTGAATGTCGATAAGCTTCCGGATAGCAGCCGCAACTGGATCAACGAAAAGTTGATCTACACTCATGGCTACGGCATCACCATGAACACGGTCAACGGCTTCACGCCCGAAGGCCTTCCGACCCTTCTTCTCAGCAACATGCCCGTCGAAAGCACCGTCCCCGGTCTAACCGTCACGCGTCCCGAGATTTATTTCGGCGAATTGACCAACACCGACGTGTACGTCAAGACGCGGCAGCAGGAGTTCAACTATCCGCAAGGCCAGACAAACAGCTTCACCTCTTACCAAGGTAGCGGCGGCATCGTCCTTGGCGGATTTCTGCGCCGGATTCTTATCGCCACGGACCTCGGCGATCTCACCAAGCTTCCTTTCAGCGATGATGTCACCAAAGACAGCCGCCTGCTCATGCGCCGCAACCTGCGCGCCCGCGTGTCTACCCTCGCGCCCTTTCTCACTTTTGACCCGGATCCTTACATCGTAGTTGCCCAGGACGGCCGCTTGTATTGGATGATGGACGCGTTCACCTCCTCGGACGGCTACCCCTACTCCAGTCATTACTTCCTCGACGGCAATCCCATCAATTACATGCGCAACAGCGTGAAGGCAGTGATCGACGCCTATAACGGGACCACCACGTTTTACGTTTTCGATTCCGAGGACCCCATCATCGCGGCGTACCGTCGCGTGTTTCCGTCATTGTTTAAGGACGCCGCAGCCATGCCTCCGGATCTCCGCAAGCATGTCCGCTACCCGGAAATGTTGCTCAACGTTCAAGCGCAGGCCTACGGCCTCTATCACATGAACGATCCCGAGGTTTTCTACAATCGTGAAGATCTCTGGACCGTGGCCACCGAAGTTGGCCTGGGCGACGACGGCCAGCAAACAACTCTTACGATGCAGCCCAACTTTGTGCTCATGAAGCTCCCAGGGGAGACGGATGCCGAGTTCGTCGAAATTCTGCCGTTCACTCCCGCCAACCGCAACAATCTGATTGGCTGGATTGCCGGCCGCAGCGACGGCGCCCAGTACGGCAACTCGGTCGTCTACGACTTTCCCAAAACCAAACTCGTGGACGGACCCCTTCAGGTTGAGGCCCGTATCGATCAGAATGCTCAGCTCTCCGGGCAGTTGACCCTCTGGAGCCAGCAAGGCTCGCACGTGCGTCGCGGAAATATGCTCGTGATTCCGATTGGGCGTACTCTGCTCTATGCGGAGCCCATCTATCTCCAGGCGGAACGCAGTCCCATGCCAGAGTTGCGTTTGGTCGTCCTCGCGGTACAAGACCGCCTGGCGTACGGGCCAACTTTCGAGTCCGCCATGGCCGCCCTCTTTGGCGGAGCGCCGTCTTCGACGAGCGCCGCGCCCGAATCCGAAGCCCCAACGCAAAACGCTTCGGCGCCCGCCCCTGCCGCCGCACCTGGGACCGCGGCGAGCCTCCAGGCGCTGATCGCGCAGGCCGCTAAGGACCTTTCCGACTACCAGAGGTTGACCGCTGAGGGAAAACTCGGCGAAGCCGGACAAAAGCTCGAGCAGCTGAAGCATACGCTCGAGCTACTAAACAAAAATCCAAAATGATTTCGCTGTTAGAGCGCCGAAAGCTAACCCACCACCGAAGGCGAGATTAGGATGCGGCCAATTCGCGGGCGACATTGCCAGGCCACGCCCGCCCAAGAAAGCTGGGACGCCGCGGCGCCTGAGTCGCCGCAGACGGGAGAACGAGGGTTAATTTACGAATGGACAAGCATCCACACAGAAACTCGGCTTCCATCTCGGGTTCGCGTTTTATTGCCAGGCCACTTCGTATTTTATTGTAGCGCCACTCGGTAGAGGTTGCGGTGCACGTCCTGGTGCAAGGAAGCGGACTGTCCCGGCTTCGGTCCCCAGAGAATGGACCCGTTCACTACTTTCGCGCCGATGACGCTCTGCAAGTCCGCTTGGGTGAGGATCCCGGCGGGCGGTAAGCGCGGCAAACTCATGGCGCCGGAGACGGGCACGACAAGAGTTTCTGTTCCAGCCATGGCGCTGATGATGACACTGAAAGTCTTCCCGTCGGGGGCCCATTGCGCCTGACAGTATCCCAAACAGACCGTTACAGGGGTTCCACCGTCGAGGGGGCTGGCCAATATCCGGGCCGTTTGAGCCTGGCCCTTGGGCTGTGCAACGATCGCCCATCGCCCGTTGGGCGAAACCGACTGGACCTCGAGAATTGGATCGGGGAGCAGCCGTACGCGCTCACTGCCATCCGGCCTCATGCGGTACAAGAAGTTGAACCTGCCTTCGGCGGCGCGAAAGTAAATGTACCCAGCGGAATCCCAGTGGGGCTGGTCCTCGTTCACGGACGAAACGAACTGCCTAGGTGGAACGCCTGGATCAAGCGAAGCCAGCCACAGATGGGACCGGTTTTGGGCGTCGATGGCGGAAAAAACGACTTTCGTACCGTCCGCCGCAACGTCGTAGTCCGATACCAGCGTGTTCGGCAGGAGCCGCTCGCTGCGCCCAGCCTTCAGGTCTGCCAACCAAAGCTCCTCGCTGGAAGATTGGCTAGAGACACCTTGGCGATGAACGAGGTAGTAGAGTTTTTCGCCATCGGGGGAGAACTTTGGGAACTCGGCATACCCGTCGGAAGTAATTTGGCGCTCGCTCTTGGCATCGCGCACCCAGAGGGTGCTTTCATTGAACCCAACCGAGCTGATCAGGGAAGCGCCATCCGGTGCCAAGGCAATGCCTTCTTCTTCGGTGGCGCCAGAGGTGACCTGTTGAGGGTCTCCGTCGGGAAAGTGCTGGCGCCAGATATGGAAACGGCCCCCGGCGTCGGAACTGAAGTACATCCAGGATTGATCCGGAGACCAAGCCGCGTAGGTGCATGAGGCGCCCTGCGGTCCAACTGGTTTACCGGCCGAGCTGCCATCGAACGGGACAAGACGGCAAGGAAGCCAACCGCCGTTGTCCATCTCCGCCAGGAGCGCCCACTTGTGATCGGGAGAAAGGGCCGAGCGGTGGGCCATGCCGCGTTCGCGCGGAGGGGTGTAGACATTGCGGAGTTGATCGCGCGTCGAGGCCGAAGTGGCGACGGCCATGTGGATGCCTGTTGTGAGCTCGGAGAAAAGAAGATGGCCCGAGTCAATCCATGTGAGGCCCTCGGTGTTGCGAAGCATGAGGCGAGGCTGGCCGCCCAGTACGGGGACGACCCAGGTATCAAACTCGTTCAATGCGAACACGGAGTAGGCGATGGCAGAGCCGTCCGGCGAAAATTGAGGGCTGAACTTGATGAGGGAGTCGTGCGTGAGCTGCACCGGGTCGCCGTTGGGGAGAAGTTTCGCACAGATTTGCCCGGAGGTCATGAAAGTGTCCGGGCCGCGGATGAAGGCGAGGATGCGTCCATCCGGGGAAAGAGCTGGCGAAACAGCGGAATCTGCGAAATCAGTGATTTGCGTCCAGCTTGCTTGCGACGCGGCCGGGGGAGCCGGTCGCTTGGCGCGGAGCCATCCAACAGCCCCCGCTGCCAACAAGATCAAAGCCACCGCGCCCGCGCCAATAGTCACCCAACGCAGCCGGAGACGTTCCGATGGCGCAATCCCTGCATCCGGTCTGATCGCTTCCAGTAGTGCACCCGCTTCGGAGGCTGCTTGGTAGCGCTGTGGCTCCGCAACCGCAATCACCACCGGCGCTTCGGGCCTGATCTTGCCAATGAAGCGGTAGCCTCGTTTGGGAAGCGTCTCGATATACCGGGGACTGTCCGCGGTATCCCCCAGCGCCTCGCGGATCTTATTCACTGCGGTGGCCAGACTGTGTTCGAAGTCAACGAAGGTATCCGCGGGCCATAACTCCCGGCAAATCTCATCCCGGGTAACGACTTCCCCTGCATTTTCCAATAATAGAACCAATATCTGAAAGGGCTGTGCCTGCAACCGGATCCGGGATCCGTTTTTGCTAACTTCGCCAGAACGCAAGTTCACTTCGAAATGGTCAAAGACAATTCGTTGAGGCCGCGGTGAGGATGGTGGAGAGTCTGCGCGAATCCTGAAAGGCATTTGGCGGTCCTAGACGGTCGGGTGGCCTATTTTCACTTTCCAGTGGGTGGCGGACAAACCAGCCAGTTCATACTGCAACCCGGCATGCGAGTTTGGAATTGCCCCAAATTCGCATCATCTGAGGTTGATTCCGCCGATGCTAGCACCCCCGCGAAGTTAGGGTCAAGGATGAGAGTCCGAAGCATAGGCTTTTGATATCAATGACTTATCTGGTGATAAAAAATTGAACCCGAAGTGTAGCCCCGAGCATTGCATTCAACCGCTCTTTCAACGAAATTGCGTGAACTTTGCTTTGCTCCGCCCTCAGGGGTTGGGAAAAAGCACATGCGGGATAACTCTACTAGGAGGAGAAGGACCATGAATCAAATCTTTGGAATCACTTTGAAACTCTTTCGAAGCAGTCGGTTCTCTGCGGTTGCGGCATTGGTAGGATTGGGTTTTTTGTTGATCCCTGCAGGTGCGAGGGCTGGTTGCGGCTTTCCGAGCAAAGCGGGGCCAGCTCCCCGAATTCCGTTCTTGGCCTCACCCGCACACAATCAGGATGGTGACGAATCCCGCGAGCCTGCTACCATCGTGGGCTTGTGGCACGTGGAGTACACCGCTACTTTCACTACCCCCGGCCCGCCTTTGCCGGTTCCTTCGCCAGCTCCAAGCGGGGGCTTCCCGTTTATCCAGTCCTACAAGACTTGGCACGCGGATGGGACGGAATTTGAAAACGCATTTCTGTCGCCGACCGGTGGGAATGTCTGCTACGGAGTGTGGAAGGAAGTGGGTCATGGCATGGTCAAGCTGCACCACATCGGCCTGATGTTTACGCCCGACGGAACCAGTCTTGCAAACATATTCACCGTCGACGAAACCGACACAGTCGCGCCCGACGGAAGAACCTACCGCGGCTACTTCGATTTCAGAATCTACGATCCCACCGACGTCCTTGGCACGGGCCCTGTAGTACAGGAATTGAAGGGAACAATAGCGGCCACACGCATCACCGTTGATTAGTTTACAGTTCATTGCAGTCCAACAAGCGCGGGATGGTGGCAGGGCATCTGCCACTATCCCGTTATGATTTTGAGCGGAGGCCGCCGCGGTGTTTTCCTGATGGCTTGAAGATGGATGGGCTGTGCCGAAGTCATGCGGATGCCTCATAGAGGCTGGGCGTATGATTCGAGCAAGGCGCCTTTACCGAGTACTCGGTTCCGCGGCGGGCAGTTCGCGGCGCTTGCGCCAGAAGTAGATGGCGAAGGCGACAGCGACGAGCGGCAGGACGCAGCCGAATTCGTCGATGAACCACTTCGTCTTGCCGGTGTCGCCCGTTAGAGGTGTGAAGATAGCTTGGACGTATAGATTGTGACTGCCGTGAAGGATGGCGCCGGTCCAAAGGCTGCCGGACTTGATGCGCATCCAGGCAAAAACAAAACTGATGGAAACGACCATCACCGTGAAGCACGTGAGGCCGTACCAGGTGGGAGTTCCCGCGTTGTAGTCGCCATAAATCAGGATGGGATAGTGCCAAAGAGACCAGATGATGCCGCTGACGAGTGCGGTCGTGGTGTAAGAGGTGGTCTTGATTAGCTCAGGCACGAGAAAACCGCGCCAACCAATCTCTTCGCCGAGGGCGCTGGTGACGCTGCGAAGCAGTCCATACGTGCCGATCAGAAAGATTCCCAATCCGATGGAAATCCAATGGGGGCCACCGAGATGCATCGACTTCACAAGCGAATCCAGAAATACGGGATTGCCAAACGAGCCGAAGTGAAAAATCCAAACGACGGCGTAGGCGATCGCAGCGTAGAGAAGAGGGATGAACCAACTGCGGACCTGGTATTTGGTTTCGCCCCATTTCCAGCCGAGGTTGGCGATGCTGCGGCCGTTGAGACGCAGCGTGAGCATTCCGGCGAGCGCGGGACACCACATGAGACCCAGGACGTACATGCCGCGGCCGTAGCCGAGGCTGCCAGAATGAAGAATGAGGAAGTAGAAGACCGAGCTGAAAGCAAGAACGATGATCAGGTACATGAGCACCTGAACGCGCGATTTCCTGGGCTGGGCCATGGATACCTCCGATACGGAGGAGGACCATACAACGGGAGTAGTTGCGATACAAGCGCGGTGCGGGCCTAGGCTCGTGCCTTCTCAATCATCTGGAACCAAACACCTTTGGATTTCAGAATGAGCTCGACAGCTTCGCGAATAGCCCCTTTTCCAGCATTTGCTTTGGTGACAAAGTGCGCCGCAAGTTTCACTTCGAGGACTGCGTCACCGACGGCGATGGCCAAGCCGACGCGGCGCATGACGGGCAAGTCCGGCAAATCGTCGCCGACATAAGCGACTGCTGACTCGGGGACTCCCGCTTTTTTCAGGATTTCTTCCAGAGCTGGAATTTTGGTTGGCTGCTTTTGATAGATGAATTCCATCTTCATTTCGTTGGCACGGCGCATGAGCGCGGCGCTCTCGCGTCCTGTTATAACGCCGGTGCGCAGGCCTGCGGTGTTGGCAAGAGTCAACCCCTGGCCGTCGTGGGCATCGAATGTTTTGATTTCGAGGGCGGAGCCGTCTGGCTGCGAAAGGAAGGAGACGGAGCCGTCCGTCAGCGTGCCGTCTACGTCCATCAAAAGGACTTGGATTTGCGCGGCGCGTTTTTTAACGCCTGCGGGAATTTTGGTCATGCCTTTTGACACGGGTTGCTCCTGTTGAAGGGATAGAAAAAGCGCGGACCTAAAGGTCCGCCACTACAACACCGGAAATCGCCGACGCGCACCGTCAGTTACATAAGCTCCAGCGTCCATAGGTCATGGAGATGGACTACGCCTACGACCTTTTTTGATTCATCGACCACGACCACCGATGTGATCTTTCGTTTTTCCATCTGGTTGAGGGCTTCGCTGGCGAGGACGTGAGGGCCGAGGGTTTGCGGATTCCGCGTCATGGCGGCGCCGGCTGTCATTTCAAGGGTTGCGCCGCGATGCTTTTCCATCAAGCGGCGGAGGTCGCCGTCGGTGAGGATCCCTGCGAGGCGGCTGTCCGCTTCGAGCACCGTCGTCATGCCCAGCTTTTTGGCGGACATTTCGTGGATAACGTCAGGCATCGCCGTAGTCGTAAAGACCGCGGGCATCGCCGGACCCGAGTGCATTTTGTTTTCGACGCGGAGGAGCTTTGTGCCGAGTCGGCCGGCGGGATGAAGCTCGGCAAAATCCTCGGGTTGGAAGCCGCGCCTCTCAAGCAAAGAAACGGCCAAGGCATCGCCGATCGCCATTGCGACGGTGGTGCTTGCTGTGGGCGCGAGGTTTAGAGAGCAGGCTTCCTCGCGGACGCTGACGTCGAGGGCCACGTCGCTGGCTTTTGCGAGGGTCGAGTAAATCTTGCCGGTGAGTGTGATGAGCGGGGATTCGAGACGTTTGAGCGCTTCGAGCAGATGAAGGATTTCTTCGGTTTCGCCGCCGTAGGAAACGGCGAGCAAGGCGTCGCCGCGGGCGAGCATGCCGAGATCGCCATGGAGGGCATCGGCGGGGTGGAGGAAGAAGGAGGGAGTGCCCGTGCTGGAGAGGGTGGCGGAGATTTTGCGGCCGACCAGACCAGACTTGCCCATGCCGGTGACGACGACGTGGGCTTTGCAGGCAAAGAGGATGTCTACGGCTTTTTCGAAGGTGGCGTCGAGACGCGCGAAAACGTCCTGGATGGCTTGGGCTTCGATTTTTAGGACGCGGCGGGCAGTGTCCAGGCTCAATGGGCACCCCCCTGATATTTTGTAAACGTTGTATCTACAGGCTTTAGCGTTTTCGTAAGTCGTTTATTTGCAACGGTTACGGAAAATCTCGTAAGTATTGTATTTAAAGGGGTTAAGTTCACTGTGTGGGTTGGCTTGTGACGTTGAGGTCTCGCGTTGGTGGAAACCTCCAGCGGCGCACGGAGTTTGGCGCGCGCATTCGTAAGACGGGCACGGCGTGCCGTGCCCCTACGAACAACGGCAGGTCGGCCGGGGACGGGTGTCATTGGACGCTCCAGCGGCGGACGACGGTGGAGAGTTCTTTGAGGCGTTTGAGAAGGGCGGGGAGTTGGGAGAGGGGAAGAGCGTTGGGGCCGTCGGAGAGAGCTTCGGCGGGGTTGTCATGGGTTTCGAGGAAGATGCCGTCGACGCCTGCGGCTACCCCGGCGCGGGCAAGTGGCTCAATGAACTCGGGCTGGCCGCCGCTGGCGTGGCCTTGGCCACCCGGGAGTTGGACGGAGTGCGTTACGTCGAAGACGACCGGGTAACCTAGCTTTTGGAGGATGGGGAAGGAGCGCATGTCGACGACGAGATTTTGGTAGCCGAAAGTCGCTCCGCGTTCCGTGAGAATGATGTCTTTGTTGCCGGTGGTGGCGATTTTTTCGACGACGTTGGCCATCTCCCAAGGGGAAAGGAATTGGGCTTTTTTGACGTTGAGGATGCGGCCGGTTTTGGCGGCGGCTAGCAGGAGATCGGTTTGGCGGGCGAGAAAGGCGGGGATTTGGAGGATGTCGCAGACTTCGGCAGCGGGTTGGGCTTGCGAGGATTCGTGAATGTCGGTGAGGATCGGGAGATTTAGATCGGATTTGATTTTGGCTAGGATGCGGAGGCCTTCTCTTAGGCCGGGGCCGCGGAAGGCTTTTACGGAGGAGCGGTTGGCTTTGTCGTAGGACGCTTTGAAGATGTAGGGGACCCCTGCGTCGGCGGCGATTTTTGCTATTCTTTCGGCCATTTTGCGGGCATGGGTTTCGCTTTCGATGACACAGGGACCGGCGATGAGAAAGAGAGGGTTGCCGATTCCCAAGCGCAGGGAGCCGAGAGAAATGTCGTGAGCGGATATCATCGAAGTTATCCAAGATAGCATACGCCGCTACGATTTGGAGAATTGCTCGATCGCTGGATTGGTTCAGTTTTGGCTCGGACGATTTCTCGGGAGTTAGCTCGCCGCGACTCCCCAGAACGGGACTTCTGGCCTCCAGTAACTTCCGATTAGCCCGTCATCCGCCAGGACTCCGGTTTTCGAGCGCAACGTCAATGAGTGACTAGGCGAATTATCAACAATTGACATGAAGGAATTGCAGAGCCCGAGAGCGAATCAGCTGAACCCGTCGAAGACGCAATCGCTCGGGTGGCAGTTCTCCTTGACGGGAAAGGAGAGAGCGTGTACTCTCCTTTCCCAGATAGGGGAGAGCCTTTGACGAAACCGATTGAACTCCCACAGGGCACACTCGAGATGCTCATCCTTAAGGCGGTCTCGCTCGGTCCGCTGCATGGCTACGGCATCCTGCTGCGCATCCAGCAGATCTCCGGCGAGCGCCTCGAAATCCTGCAGGGTTCCTTCTACACTGCCATCTATCGTCTTGAGCGCCGGGGCTGGATCAAAGGCGAGTGGGGTGAGTCGGAGAACAATCGCCGCGCCCGCTTTTACTCGCTCACCGCTGCCGGCACGCGTCAGCTCAAGGCCGAGACCGCCAAATGGACCGACATGGCCGCTGTCGTCGCTGGCATTCTCCGTAAGAAGGCGGGCGAGATATGAGTCTGCTCGCCGCAATTCGCAATCTCTGGCACTCCGTCGCGCCACGCACCCACAGCGACGTCGAAGAAGAGTTTCGTTCGACCCTCGACGCCTACCGGGAAGACTTGATCCGCCAGGGCCTCCCCGAAGAAGAAGCCCGCCGCAAAGCCCGCATCGACCTCGGCCAGCCCGCCGCCCAAAACGAAACTTACCGCGACGCCATCGGCCTCCGCGTCTTCGATGAGTTAGGCGGAGACATCCGCTACGGCCTTCGCGCCCTGCGCCGCAATCCTGGCTTCGCCGCCGTCGCCGTGCTCTCACTCGCGCTCGGCATCGGCGCCACCACGGCGATGTTCTCGCTCATCTACGCCGTCTTGCTGCACCCGTTTCCCTACGCCGGCGCCGACCGCATCATGAACCCCGTCATCATCGACGAGCAACATCCTGACAGGCCTCGCTGGTTTCCCCTTAGCAAGGCACAGCTTGATGACCTGCGCATTGCAGCCCCGGTTGATTCGCCGCTTGGCTTCAACAACTCGCACATGGAGATCACCGGCAGTGCACTGCCGGAAGACATCACGGGCGTCTACCTCACAGAGAATGCCGGGACTTTCTTTGGTGTGCGCCCGCTTCTCGGCCGCAACATCGAGCCATACGATGCAGAGAATGGCGGCCACTCCGTCGTTGTTCTCAACTACCACTTCTGGCAGCGCCACTTCGGCGGCGATCCCCACATCATCGGGCAAACGCTGGAAATCAATCACGCCCCTTACACCGTCGTCGGGGTCATGCCGCGCACCTTCGCATTCAATGACACCAACGGCGTCGGCGATGTCTACCTGCCGGGCAGTTTAATGCAACGCATTGCCAACGTTCCCTACTTGATGTACATACCGTGGATCAAGCTCCGGCCCCATGTCACACTTGCCGCCGCCAACGCTGCGCTCGAGCCCATGGTGCGCCAGTTTGCGGAGCAGCATCCCGAGCGCTTTCCCGATCACTGGCATCTCGCGCTGCAGCCCATCATCGTGCCTTACCAGCAGGAAACCGGCCGCACCCTGACGCTTCTTCTCGCAGGCGTTGTGCTCTTGCTAATCATCGGGTGTGCCAACTGCTCCATCCTTCTGCTGGCCCGTGGCCGCACGCGCCAGCACGAGCTTGCCATCCGCAGTGCGATCGGCGCCAGTCGCTGGCGCATCGTCCGCCAGTTGCTCGTCGAAGCCGTGGTCATCTCTTGCACCGGCGCCGCCCTTGGCGTTGCTGCGTCTTACTGGCTTGCAAAGCTTCCCTTGCTGCTTTCTCCGAATTCCTTTCCAGCCGAATCCGTCATCCGCATCAATGCTCCCATTCTCGCGTTCTCCGTCGTACTCGCGCTGCTCTGCGGCATCCTCTTCGGTCTTGTCCCCGCATTGCGTCTCTCGCGTGACGATTCCGAGCGTATGACTCTCGGCAGGCAGATTGGCTTTGCCGCTGCTCCCGCAAAGCATCGCTGGAGCGTTCTCATCGCGGCGCAAGTCGCGCTCACGCTTCTTCTCATGGCCACTGCGGGCACGGCCATCCGCAGCTTTCTCCAACTCATGCAGATGCCGCTTGGGTACGATCCCGCAAATGTCATGAAGGTCGGCATCGTGCTACACGCCCATGACCCTGGCGAGTGGAGCCACATTCAGCCGCGCGAAGCGCGCAGCGCTTACATCGAGCAGATCCGGGAGAAGATCGCATCCGTCCCTGGTGTCTCCACTGTCGCTGTCGCCATCGATGCCACGCCGCCCTATACTGACGCCGAGAGCTCCTTCGAGATCGACGGAACTCGCGATCGCGAGCAGCTGCAAGCGCGTGTCATGCTGGTTGACCAGCGATATTTCGCTGCGCTCCGCATCCCTCTGCTTGAGGGTCGCATCTGGAATACGGATGAAAACACCCGCGGAGACTTCATCGCGGTCGTCAATCACGCATTCGCGACGCGCTATCGCTCCTCGTCCAAGACCTTGGCCCTACAGCTACGCATTCCCGGTCTCACACCTCAGAATCACTACCAGGTCGCCTCTGCGCAAAGCACCGCCTGGCGTCAGATCATCGGTGTCGTCGGCGATGCGCGCAACGACGGCGTCGATCGCCCTGTGGTCCCCGCCATCTACCTTCCGTACACCGCCATGATGCCGAACTACGTGCAGTTTCTCGTCCGCACCCAGAGCGATCCGCTCACGTACCTGCACTCCATCCGCTCCGCTATAGCATCCGTCGCTTCCGACCAGCAGATCTCCAACGGCGGCTTCAACGGCACGTTCACCCTCAACGAAGCCATCGAGCGCGACGCACAGTACAGCCGCCAGCGGCTCTTCTCCATACTGTTTGGCGTCTTCTCTGCCATGGCGCTCGCGCTCGCGCTGGCCGGCATCTTCAGCGTCGTCGCTTACAGCGTCGCGCAGCGCACTACGGAGTTCGGCGTCCGCTTGGCGCTCGGCGCGCCGCGCACGCACGTCCTGTGGGTCGCCGCGCGCATCGCGCTCGTCAGTGCGGCCGCGGGCATCGTCATCGGTCTTGCCTTTGACAGCTTTCTCGGCGCCGTCCTCGCCCACTGGATGCAAAGCGCCTTTGCCGCAGGCAGTCTGTTCGCAGCCGCCGCGCTCCTCGCTCTCAGCGCACTCCTCGCCTGCCTGTTGCCCGCTTTCCACGCCATCGCGGTCCCGCCCGCCGAAGCTCTCCGCGATGAATAAAGCGTGTCCCATTTGACCAGAGCGCGGGTGCCCTGTGCGGGAGTCACTTCTAGCCTTACGCCGTTGCTTCTGCGCAGTTACGAAGCCGTTGTGGGCCGGATTACGAATATCCCGTTAACTCTGTGAGAACCCGCGATAATTTTGTGGCTTTTGGTCAGGGGAGCAATGGATCAACCGTTGGAAGCTGGAGCATAAAGTGAGACGAACTCCTGGCGTTGGGCTTCACGTCCGACGGATTCCGAGCGAGTTGTCGGCAACCCGGAAACTATCTAGAAACGGGGTTTTGGGAAGCTCACTCAGGACCTATAGCAAGTGAGGCACGGCGGCGTCAGAGGCGATCTTCGAGACTTTTCGGCCATTTTGCGGGCATGGGTTTCGCTTTCGATGACACAGGGACCGGCGATGAGAAAGAGCGGATTGCCAAGGCCGAGGCGGAGAGAGCCGAGAGAAATGTCGTGAGCGGGGATCATCGAAGTTATCGAAGATAGCATACGCCGCTTCGATTTGGAGAATTGCTCGATCGCGGTAGGGTTCGGTTTCCGGGTTATCCGACTCAGTCATTCAAACAGATCAGAAGTGAGCACCACGGTCCGTCGATAAGTTGCGGGTAGCCGACGATCCAACCACCAGCGCGCGAGCGCCCTGTTGCGGCATCCAACTGATGACGCTATTCAGCAGTCGCCGCGGATTCCCCTTGTCAAACTAGGGGAGCATGGATTAGACTCCTAGCCAGGCTAGGGGGAAGGCGCTTCTACTTTGGGCAAAACCGCGGAACTACTTCCGGGCACGCTGGACATGTTGATTCTCAAAGCCGTGTCTTTGAAACCGCTGCACGGATACGGTGTGATGGTGCGCATCCGGCAAATCTCCGGGGATGCGCTGGAGATTCCACAGGGATCTTTGTATCCGGCGCTCTACAGATTGGAGCACCACGATCTGATCGCCGCGGAATGGGGACAGAGCGAGAACAACCGCCGGGCGAAATACTACACCTTGACCGCCGCGGGACGCCGCCGGTTACGTGATGAAACTGCCGGGTGGAACCGGCTAGCGGCGGCAATTGCCGCGGCCTTGAATACCACGTCGGAGGAGGTGTGACATGTTCAAGCGCTGGCGTTCTCTAGTTCGTGTACTCGCCCGGCGGCGTGATTTCGAAGAGGGCATGTCCGACCAGTTGCGTTTTCACATCGAGCAATACACCGATGATCTGGTGCGCTCTGGAGTGTCACCAGAAAAAGCGGCCGGTCTCGCGCGGATGGATCTCGGCAGCCCCATCAACATCAAAGCGGATTGCCGGGAAGCGTTTGGCCTGCGCTTCTTTGACGAGTCTCGCAGGCAACTGAGCTACGCCGCCCGCTTGCTGCGAAAGACCCCGGCATTCACAGCTACGGCTCTTCTGACCCTGGCCGTTTGTTTGGGCGCCAATCTGACAATTCTTGCGGTGATCGATGAGGTGCTGCTGCGTCCCCTGCCATTTCCGCAGCCGGATCGCCTGATGACGATATTCAATACGTATCCGAAAGCTGGGGTCGAGCGGGACGGCTCCTCGATAACCAACTACTACGAGCGCCGCGATCGGATTCCTGCATTCGCCTCACTCTCGATCTACAACTATGGAACGGAGATTGTCGGTGAGCCGGGTTCAACGGAACGCCTCGAGACCATGCGCGTGTCTCCGGATTTTTTCTCTACTCTTGGGCTCGGCCCAGCGGTCGGACGTACTTTCACGGACGAGGAAACCACTTCCGACACCGACCATGTTGCGATTCTTTCCGACACGTCTTGGCGGCAACGGTACAACGCCGATCCCAACGTGATCGGAAAGCAGATTCGCGTAAACAGTGTTCCCAGAACGGTGATCGGCGTGTTGCCTCCCAGCTTCCGCTTTCTCTCTTCCGATGCCCGGGTGTTCCTGCCCCTTGCATCGCGCCCTGAAGATCGCACGCCGTCGCAGCGGCATTCCGGGGGGAACGTCATCCAAATGATTGCCCGGCTCAAACCGGACGCTACTCTCGCGCAAGCGCAGTCTCAGCTCGACGCACAGAACGCGGCACTGGAAGTTGATGACCCGCAGGCCAAGATGATTGCCGATGCGGGATTTCGAAGTTTGGTAGTGCCGTTGCGCGCGGACTACGTCGCGGCCGTGCGCCCCACACTGCTACTGCTGGAGGCGGGCGTGCTCGTCCTTCTCTTAATCGGCGCAGTCAACCTTGTGAACCTGCTACTCGTCCGTGCCAGCAGTCGAGTCAAGGAACTCGCCGTGCGGCAGGCCCTCGGTGCGAGCCGGGGATACGTCGTGAGTGAAACGCTTGTCGAGACCACTTTGCTGACGGTAGCCGGCGGATTACTCGGACTTGCGGCCGGCGCCGGCGGAATCCACTTTCTGCGCGTGCTGGGTGTTGATCGCCTGCCCTTGGGAGGCCGCATCGCCTTTGATGCGCGATTGGCATTGATCGGTCTGGTCGCGGCCATCATCCTGGGTATCGTTTTCGCGGTGCCCATCGCTTGGTTCAATCTTCGTCGACATCTCGGGAATGCGCTTCAATCGGAGAGCCGTGGCGGCACCACCGGGCGCGGCGGTCAAATTCTGCGTCACAGTTTCATCGTCTCTCAGATTGCTTTGGCGTTCATTCTGTTGGCCGGAGCGGGTCTGCTCGGCCTCAGTCTTCAGCGCGTGATGGCCGTTTCCCCGGGCTTCCAATCCGACCACGTCCTGACCGGGCAAATCCTGCTACCCTGGGCGACCTATCCGGAGGCTGCTCGTCTGACATTTGTGGAAAGCTTGATGGATAAAATCGACCGCCTCCCGGGGGTGTTGTCCGCGGGCGTGGTCAACAATGTGCCATTCAGCGGCCACGACGGCAAAAGCGCCACGACGGTGGCGGGTCACGTTCGCCGCCCTGGCGAATCGGCGCGAGGTCACTATTCTTACGGAGTGGCCGGCGACTATTTTCGCGCGATGGAGTTCTCCCTGCGGGCAGGACGATTCCTAACCGCCGACGATTCACGTCGCACTGAACGAGTCTGCGTTGTGGATGAAGACTTCGCGCGATATTACTGGCCAAACGCCGACCCGATTGGCCAACGATTGTGGGAAGGATCCGAAGCGGGAAAGGATACCGAAGCATTTACCGTCGTCGGCGTTGTAGGCGGGGTGAAACAAGAGGGGCTCACGGAAGATGCAGCGCAGGGCGCGGTTTATTATCCCTATGCCTTCCGCATCGGCAGCAGCTTCTTCGTGGCCGTCCGCACGAGCCTGCCACCCGAATCGCTCGCGTTGACCTTGCAGAAAGTGGTCCGGCAAATCGATGCGGACGTGCCCGTCAGTGATGTCCAGTCGATGGACACTCGCATTGCCGATAGCCTGGTCGCGCGTCGTTCGCCGGCGCTGCTGGCTGGTCTCTTCTCTGGAATAGCTCTGTTGCTCACCGCCATCGGCACCTACGGCGTGTTGAGCTACGCCGTGGCCCAGCGCCGCCGCGAGATCGGCGTGCGTATGGCGTTGGGGGCACAACCGCGGCAGATTCGCAGCCAGTTTCTTTCTCTGGCGCTACGGCTGCTCGCTGGCGGAACGCTATTAGGTTTGCTCGGAGCATGGCAGACAGGCCGAGCCATGCGGACGGTGCTCTTCCACGTACCTCCGCTAGACCTATCGATCCTTGCCGGTGCCGCATGCGTGATGGCGGTAGTTTGTGTGGCCGCTTGTCTGTTGCCGTCGCAACGCGCCGCGCAAATATCCCCGATGGAGGCTCTTGCCGAGGAGTAGAGCGTCCGTTCAACCCGTCAGCCAACGTACAGGGTTATGTGTCGCGGTACGAGATTCAGTTCAAGTGACGGGCCATCCCGAAGTAATCCACATGACTGATTAACGCATAGTTAAATAGCATTTAGGGGAATGACGGGGGTCAGGAACGCCTACGGCAGCTGGATACGATAAAGATTTCGGCGGGTGTTGACCTCGGTGAACGTATACAGGGTTGGGCTTAACGCGGAGTCCACGCGATTGGGGATAAAAATCGCGCCATTGACATTCTTCAGGGCTTCACGGTCGGCCAAGCCGGACGGGGGCAACTTAGGTAATTCGGAACCGGGGGATGCCGGAAGAGCAAAACTCCCGTCATTCGAAAGTGAGAAGTGAGCGAACGAAAATTTGCCTGTGACGTCCCAATTCAACATGCAATAGCCTTTGCACAAAAGCTCGGATGGATTGCCCTCCAATCCAATGGCCAGTATTGCCGGTTCGCTCTCTTTGCCGGCAAGCGGCGTGGCGCTGATGACCCACCGGCCATCCGGGGAGACCGCCACTAAATCCAAGATACGATCCGGAAAGGCCTTGTGGCGGTCCGATCCGTCCGCCTTTATGCGATAGCAGAAGTTTGAACCATTTTCGATCACGCGAAAAATCACGTCGCCATCCGGCAGAAAAAAGGGAGAGTCTTCAATTGCAGTCTTGGAGACACGGGTGGGAGACGAACTGCGATCCATGGGCGCAACCCAAATACTGGAATTCCCGCCACGATCATTTACGGCGAAGGCGACTTGCTTTTGGTCACGAGAAATGGAGTATGTCGACATCGAGTAACCGGGAAACAGCCTTTGCGTTTTCCCGCTCGCGAGGTCCTTCTTCCATAGTTCATTAGCATTCGTCTGTCCGTTGGACATCAAGAAATAGAGGGAATTGCCATCTTCAGAAAACTGAGGCGATGACGCATACCCTTCCGAGGAGATTTGATGGTCGCCATCTTTGTCATGGAGCCAGATGGTAGATTCGTCCGAGCCGACGGAGGCAATCAGTGATTTGCCGTCGGCGGCCATGGCGATGCCCTCCTGCGAGGTGGGACCAAAGGTTAGCTGCTCGGGTTCGCCGCCGGGAAATCGCTGGCGCCAGATGTGCGATTTGTCGGTGACGACGGCGAGATAGATATATTTTCCGTCGGGCGACCACGCTCCCGCGGTACAGATCTTCTCCGGTGGGCCCACAATCTGAGGAGCGCCTTGGCCGTCGAAGGGGACCGCACGGCAAGGCAAGAGATCGCCGCGGCTATCCATCTCCACAACTAATACGGAGCGGCCGTCCGGAGAGATATAAGAGTGATGAGCCATACTGCGGTCGCCGGGTGGCAAATAGATTTCGCGGCTGTGGCCTCGGGACTCGTCCGAGGTCACGATAATCATGTGCAATCCTCCCTGGATTTCGGAGA
>JBARCY010000211.1:0-14358 GCA_049794595.1 Candidatus Acidiferrum sp. | reverse complement strand
TCGCACATGGCCTGGACATGCGGTTGTTCGTCCAACAACTCTTTGCCAACCGCATCGGCGGCTTCTTCGGCATGGACGTGCTCGTTTCCGCCGTAGTTCTGATCGGGTTTGTCCGCAGCGAAGGACAGAGGTTCAATATGCGCAGGCTATGGCTTCCTATTGTCTCGGTGCTGCTCGTGGGAGTTTCGCTTGGCCTTCCACTGTTTCTCTATCTTCGCGAGGATGAGCTTCAGAAGAGCGTCTCAGCGACGCTCTAACGAATCCTTGATATCGTGCAGGCGGATGAAGAAGCCGGACGTGGCCAACGTCTTCTACTTCAATCAAAAAAGGACGCCGCCCAGGGGGCGGCGCCCAAAGCAGCGGAAACCTATGGAAGACTCTCTACTTGCCTTTTTTCGGGCCCTTGGCTTCGTCCTTTTTTCCCTTTTTCTTCATCCGGAAACTCCTTTCGCGTGCGGCCTCCTGGGCCGCCGATCAGCACAACTGCCGGTCATGACGGGGGCTGCCCGGCATGCCGTCTCGCACGGTATACGAGGGAGGCGAATGGGTGTCAAGAAAAAACGGCGTGGGGCCATAATCGCAAAGGTTACTGGGTGATTCCGCCGGTGTAGTAGCGATTGCGGGTCAGGATGGTCATGCCTTGGCGTTCGACGCGGACTTCCACGCTGTGATAGTCCTTCGATTTCTGCTCCCCTTTGATGCCCTGAGGAATGTAGGCGAGGGTGTACTCGTTGCGGGCTTCCTCGGTTACGCGGGAGTAGAGGTCCTCCATGGCGTCCTCGCTGGCAGCGTAATAAATATCGCCGCCGGTCGCGTGAGCGTATTCGGAGAGGCGCTCGAATTTGCGGTCGAAGTAAGAGCTTCCGACGCCGACGGCGAAGACGGAAATGCTGTGGGCGAGCACCTCCTTGACGGTATTTTCATAGGTGTTGGTGTTGTACTTCTTTCCGCCGTCAATGCCATCGCTGATGACAAAGATAATTTTGCGGCGGTTGCGGGGGCGGGTTTTAAGAAGTTCGGCGGCGGCGAAGACGGCGTCGTCGAGAGCCTTGGTGGGGGCGGCAAAAATGGTTCGAGTGGCACCGGTGACGGAGGGTGAGCCATCGACGGCGTGGCCGTTGATGGTGGGCTCGTTAAAGGGACCGCCGGGGGGAATCAACGCGGTGTGACTATCGAGCTTGGTGCGCTTGAGCTGCAGGAGGAGGGTGTCCTGGTTGCTGCTGAAGCCTTTTCCGGGATGAAAAAATTCGTCAAAGCGGCAAACGAAGGCCTCGTCCAGATTGCTCATGCCACCGATGATGGCATCGAGGCTGTTTTCGACTTCCTTAGCGTCTTTATCCTTGAGGTCGTTGTCAATCAAGATGACCATGGAAAGGGGGAAGGCTTCGGTTGTAAAGACATCGATTTTTTGTTCGACACTGTCGTCGAAGACGCGAAATTCGTCTTTACCCAGATCGGGGACGAGCCGGCCGGATCGGTCTTTTACCGTCACAGGGACAACGACAAGGTTGGAATTTACCGTAATCTTCGCGCGCGCTTCGCTGAGACGCGGGGCGTCGGGCGGGGGAGGCCCTGGCTTGGCAGGCGCGGCATCCTGGGGCGCTGCTTGAGCTTGTGGCGTGGCGAAGCCAAGCCACAAGGCTGGAACGGCAAAGAAGAACAAAGCAGTGATGCTGGCGATTTTTCGTAGACTTTTCATAATCCTGAGGCCAAACTTCCTCTCACAGTCGGTGGTGGAAGCATTTGCGCCGGAAGTGGCGACGCATCCAACGCACCGCTTGGTAGCATCCTAACGTGGCAGAAGAACCCCAGCGGGCCATTGGCGGCCGGGCATCTTGCGTCAAGGAAAGTATACATGCGTTCTCTTAAGAAGCTTGCAATTCTGTGTGCGACGGCAGCGCCTGCACTCGCGCTCGGGGCTGCGCTGGTCATGCCTGCCTGGCCGCAAGAGCCTGCCGTGCAAGGCCCTACGATCAAGACCCAGGTGAACCTGGTCAACCTGTTTGTGACCGTGCGCGACAAGAGCAAGCATATTGCGACCAATCTCACGCAAAACGACTTCAAAGTCTACGAAGACGGCGAGGAACAGAAGATCGCCTTCTTCTCCAAAGAAGTGACGCTGCCGATTACGCTGGGGTTGCTCATGGATACTTCCGGCAGTGAACAGAATATGCTTGGGGCCATTCAGGACGGGGCTTCGAACTTCCTGAACCGCGTGATGCGCAAGGGCGATGAAGCCATGATCATCTCGTTCGATCTGGATGTCGATTTGCTTGCCGATTTTACGGAGGACCGTTCGCAGCTCGATCGCGCCATTCATCGCGCCCAAATTAATGCCGCGGGGCCCGTGATGACGCCGGGGACCCTTCCCACCGGGAACATCGGCACCGATTTCTACGATGCGCTCTATTTGGCGTGCCACGATGAGCTGGCCTCGGAGGCGGGGCGCAAAGCGGTGGTGGTGCTAACGGACGCTGAGGACAATGGAAGCAAAGTTAAGGTGGAAGAAGCGATCGAAGCTGCCCAGCGCACCGATACGGTGGTGCACATTTTGCTGGTTTACGATCCGCACTACGGTGCGAACAGCGGCGTCGCCAGGAAAATCACGGACGAAACGGGCGGGCGAATGATCGTGGTCAACAGCGAAAAACATCTTATGGAGGCGTTCGATCAAATCTCGGAGGAGCTGCGGAGCCAGTACACGCTGGGGTACTATCCAACGAATTCAACGCACGACGGAAAATTCCGCAAGATCAAGGTGGAAGTCTCGGACCACGACGATAAGGTGCTGGCGCGCAAAGGCTATTACGCCCCGAAGAGCTAACGCCAGGGATAGGACTCAAGTAGGGTCAGCGAGCACTTTCGCCTTTTTCCATTTTCACAGTTGATGGAGGGAGGAAGAGATGCTGCGAAGAAATGAGACCAAGGATTTTGAGAATGCGCTGTCCGAGCGACTGACTCGCAGGAAATTTTCCGTCAAATTGGCCACGCTTTTCTCGGGTCTGGGGTTCGCGGGAACCGCGCTGGCCTCGTCGAAACTTGCGCGTAGCGCCGCGTTTCCCGCCGATGACGAAATCATCCGTTCGGCGGAAGCGATTCATATGGAAGTGAGTTTCAGCGCGGCTCCGGCGCGCGTGTACGACGCGCTCACAGAAGCCAAGCAGTTTAACCGGGTGGTGCAACTCAGCGCGGCGATGCAATCGAAGTCCATTAGCGACAAGCCGGTGGAGATTAGCAGAGAGGTGGGTGGCGCTTTTTCAGCGTTTGGTGGGTACGTCACGGGCCGCCAGATTGAGCTTGTGCCCGGACGAAGAATCGTCCAAGCCTGGCGCGCGGGTAGCTGGGCGCCAGGAGCTTATTCGATTGCCAGGTTCGAACTGTCTCCGCAGGGTACCGGAACCAAGCTCGAGTTTGAGCACGCTGGTTTTCCTCAAGGTGATGCCGAACATTTGCTCGCGGGCTGGAAGGGCAATTATTGGGAGCCGCTTGCGAAATTCCTCGCCGAAGCGAAATAGGACGTCGAAATTCGCGGCGATTGAGCCGCGTTCTTCGGCCAACTCACGCACCGCGCCGGGTCGACGGGCGAGGGTGGTAACTGAATTTCCGCAATTTCGTTTTTCCGCGCATTGACCGAAATTCCGCGACCGTCTAACATCCCACTGTCGCACTCTGATCATGATAAACGAGACGGTCGCACACTACAGGATTCTGCGGAAGCTTGGTTCCGGCGGGATGGGTGTGGTTTACGAAGCCCAAGACATCAAGCTGGGACGGCGCGTTGCGCTGAAATTCATTCCCGAGGAAAATCAGCGCGACAAGCAAACCCTCGAACGATTTCTGCGCGAAGCCCGCTCCGCGTCGGCTTTGAACCACTCCGGAATCTGCACGATCCACGCCATCGAGGAGGACGCCGACCGGACTTTCATCGCGATGGAGTTGCTGATCGGAGAGTCGCTGGACAAAGTTCTGGCCGGCGGTCCATTGCCTGTCAATCGCACGGTTGAAATGGCCATTCAGCTCGCGGATGCCCTCGATGCGGCCCACAAAAAGGGGATCGTGCATCGAGACATCAAGCCGGCGAACATTTTTGTGACGGAATCGGGGGCCGTCAAAGTGCTGGATTTTGGACTGGCCAAGCTGCTCCCGCGCAAGTCCGACGATCTTGGCGGCCACACCGTAGATTCCCGGCCGGATACTCTGCTCACGAGCCCCGGCATGGCCGTGGGCACGATCCATTACATGTCTCCCGAGCAGGCGCGCGGGGAAGAAATTGATGCCCGCAGCGATCTCTTCTCGCTTGGCGCCGTGCTTTATCAGATGTTGACTGGGAAACAGGCGTTTCCGGGGTCGACGAGCGCAGTGGTTTTCGACAACATCCTTCACAACGCTCCCGTCGCACCGGTCAGTCTCAATCGCGATGTTCCGGCCGAGCTGGAGCGCATCCTCAATAAGGCTCTCGAAAAGGACCGCGAGGTTCGCTATCAGGTTGCGGCGGAACTTCGCGCCGACCTCAAACGGCTGCAGCGCGAAATTGATTCGGGCAGCCGGCTGGCGAGCACACAAAAGTCCGCCGCGCGCGTCTCCGCGGTTTCAGAAGGCTCGCCTTCTAAACCTAAGGTGACGCCGTCAGGGAGCTCGGCGATTGTCGAAGCGGCTAAGAAACATAAGTTCGGAACGGGAGTTAGCGTATTCGGTCTTCTCGTTGTCGTGGCCGCCGCCGCGTATGGTATCTATTCCATTCTCCTCCGCAGCCGCCATGTGCCTTTCGAGAATTACACGATCGAAAATCTGACCAACAACGGACACGTCGCGCTCGCTTCCATCTCGCCTGACGGAATCTATCTGGTGCACGTCCGGGATGAAAACGGCATGCAGGCACTGTGGCTGCGGCATATCCCGACGGGAAGCAATACGCAACTGCTGGCGCCGGCCGCCACGCGGTACGCCGGGCTGACGTTTACGCCGGATTCGAACTACATATATTGCGTGCGCCGCGACGAGGCGGAGCATACGCTGGCCTCGCTTTATTCCGTGCCCGTGCTTGGAGGAACGCCGCGATTGCTGATTAAAGATGTCGACAGCCGGGTTACGTTCTCACCGGACGGCAAGCGGTTCGCCTATCTGCGGGAGGATCACGACTCCCCGACTTATGAATTGCTGGTGGCTAACAGCGATGGCTCTCCCAACCGGACGCTTTTCAAAGATGTTCCGCTGGCGGGGAGCGAGGGAAATTACAGCCCGGCGTGGTCACCCGACGGGAAGACCATCGCCATCACGGTGTCCGAACTGGGGCAGGGGGTCACAGCGGCGGTGCTTTCCGTCGACGTGGCCACCGGGAAACAGCAGACTTTTCCGATTGCCACAAATCAGGTATACCGCAATCCCGTATGGATGCCTGACGCCTCGGGTTTGCTAGTTTCTGAATTTGGGGATTTCGGAGTGATGAATGCGCAACTGGGCATCGTGAGCTATCCGAACGGAGGTTACAGGCGAATCACGAACGACACGAATTCTTACCTGTTCCCCACCATTGCCGCCGATGGGCGCGCCATTGTGGCTAGCCAAACGCAGCCGGAGTATCAGCTCGAGGTCGCGCCGGCCGCTCAGCCCGACGATGTTCACCCGATCAGCCTGGCGATGAATAACCGAGTTTGGAATTGGGATTGGACGAACGATGGGCGGATTGTGTTTGCGCAAATTCCCGACATTCGCGTGGTGAAACCCGAGGGAGGAGAAAGCGTCCTCCTCACGGATGCGAAGCACGTCTCCGATCAAGTGATCTCGTGCGGAACCGGGCGTTATTATGTGTTTCGTTCGGCGGGGCGTGCGGGAAAGGTTTCTTTCAATTTGTGGAGGATGAGCACTTCCGGGACGGACTTTACACAGCTTACGTCCGGGTCCGCGGAATCCGATCCGCTGTGTTCGCCGGACGGGAAGTGGGTTTATTACATGGATTACGGCGACAATCAGGCGCTGAAGCGCGTCTCGATTGATGGCGGCTCGCCGGAGACAGTTTTGGCCACGGCGCAGGGGCAGGTGGATATTTCACCGGACGGCAAAACTCTGGTTTATTTTGAAGTTCGCGAGCTCGACCACAAACTGATGCTGGACCTCTATTCGCTCGAGGACAAAAAAGTCACGTACCACGACATTGATTCGCGCGCGACCTGGCCGGTGGCTTTTGCACCTGATGGGAAATCGGTCGTGTATGCCGTTCGCGACAAAGGCGTAAGCAATCTGTGGATGCAGCCGCTCGACGGCTCGCAGCCTCACCAGTTTACGCATTTCACTTCTGAAGCAATCGAAAAGTTCCTCTTTTCCAAAGACGGAACAAAAATCGCCATCCAACGCGGGCATGTCGAGTCCGACGCAGTCCTGCTCCGCGACACGACGCATTAGAAGCACGCTCCCAGACAGACGTCTACGAACGTTCAAAACGCCGACTTCAGCCAATTGCGGGATAAAAGTTCAAAGAAAAGTGAATCAGGGAAAAGCCGGACCTGAGGGGTTTGCTTGCGGGGCCGTGTCGCGGCTGGCTCGAGCGAAATAGCCGCGGCGAGCGCGCACTTCATAGCCTTTGTGGTCGGGAACTTCGATGCGAATGCGGTGGTAGCGGCCGTCGAGCACATAGTTTGTTGGAATGTAAGCGATGGAATATTGATTCCGGAGCTCGTCGCCGATGTCCTGGAAAGATTGATCCAGATCGTCCACGTGATAGGGGAAGAAGGCCCGGCCACCGGTTTCGTCGGCTAGATCTTGAAGGATTTTGTCGCCTTCCGTGAGGTGCGTTTTGCGATCGGCGAGTTTGTCGGGATCGGTTTGAGAGAGCTGAATCCACTGGGTGCTGGTGCTGATGGTATAGATGACGACGCTGGTGCGCTGGGCCATTTCGATGGCCTCGGCACGAGTGTGGTTTGAAAGATTGTCGTCGCCGTCGCTGATCAGAATCATCACGCGGCGCACGACGTCCGGCTGATCGCCAGGCGGGCGGGGCGGATGGCTCAGTTCGTTCTGGCAAGCCTGGTAAATCGCATCGTAAACCGCGGTGCCACCGCCGGCGCGCGTTTGCAGGATTTGGTCGCGTAGCAGACCGGCATCACTGGTGAACGCTTGGACGATCTGTGGCTCGTCGTCGAAGGTCATTACAAAAGCTTCGTCCCTGCCGCGCCGGAGGACGCTGAAGAGGAAGTTGATCGAAGCGTCTTGCTCGAATTTGATGCGGTCACGGATGCTGTTCGAGGTGTCTACCAGCATTCCGATGCGCAACGGGAGATCTGATTGCTTGCTGAAGTAGCGAATGTCCTGGGGTAGCTTATCGTCGAATACCTTGAAATCGTCTTTTTGCAGGTCGGGGACGAGTCTGTTGCGGCGGTTGAGGACGGTGAAGAGGACGTCGACGAGGTTGACGACCTGGACGATCTTTTGCGGGCTTTGCGCGGGCGCGGCTTGCTGTGCCTGCTGACCTTGTGGCTCCGGTTTGGCTTGTTGGACTGGAGCTTTCGCGCTGGCCTGAAGAAGTGGCGCGGATGGCGGGCTGGGCTGCTGCGCGCGGTCGCTGACCGCCGTGGTCAGTAATCCTGCAACGAGAAATACGGAAACCAATCCCCTGGACATGTCAGTTGATTATAGGTACGGAGCGAGTGCAGCGTCAATTCGGTTCGCCTCTTCGCCAGCGGCATTCGCCAGATTTTGGACGAACTCGTGCAGTTCACAGGGCAGCGGCGCACGCACCTCGATCCATTCGGCGGTTCTTGGGTGCGAGAATCCGAGACGGGCGGCGTGCAGAAAATTTCTTCCCAGAGGGGGCATGACCAGCTGCCCTCGCTCGGTAGCCTTGGGGCGAACGCTTCCAATTCCGAGATGGATTTGCGAAGCCGCCCCGTAAAGTGTGTCACCGACAACCGGATGCTTCATCGCGGAGAAATGCACACGGATCTGGTGGGTTCGCCCGGTGTGCAGCCGCACTTCGACGAGGGTCGTGCCGTCGACTTCCGTGAGCGTTCGCCAGTCCGTGCGCGCTTCGCGGGCGTTGCCCGGCAGCGTCTTATTGTGGCGAGTGTTGCCGCCCAGGGCAGCCCATGGCTTCTCTCGGTGTACCGCCATCCGTGTGCGGCGGTGCAAGTCGCGGCCAATCGGCAGCTCGATGCGGCCTTGCCTCTCCTTTAGCAATCCCTCGACGAGCGCGATATATGTTTTCTTGACCGTGCGCTGGCGAAATCCCTCCGCTAGTTTTGCATGAGCGAAATCGTTTTTCGCCACGAGGATGGCTCCGGACGTTTCCTTATCGAGCCGGTGCACAATTCCCGGGCGCAGGGCATCCCCACCCTTGGAGAGCGCCTGGCCGCGGCCGAGCAATGCGTTCACCAGCGTTCCGCGCGTATTTCCGGCCCCGGCATGTACCGTCATCCCAGCAGGCTTGTTCACGACGATCACGTCCGCATCCTCGTAGAGAATATCCAGCGGGATGATTTCCGCTTCCGCGCGCATGGGGGGGCGAGCTTGCGCTTCGACCAGGATTTTCTCGCCGCCGCGCAGCTTATAAGAGCCCTTCGCTGGCTTGCCGTCAACCAGCACCAAGCCCGCTTCGATGAGCTCCTGAATTCGCGTCCGGCTCAGCTCAGGCAGCAGCGCGGTTATGTAGCGGTCCAGCCGCTGCCCCGCCTCTTTTTGCGCGACGGTAAGCTCATGTCTGATTGAAGAAGGCACGCGAGGATTCTAACAGCTCTATCAGTCTGCGAAACGCGGCCGCTGCGGATCCACGCCCGACCCTAACCCTGCCTACTTCTCTCTGGCGGGATTCCGAGAGGCAAATAGAAGATCAAAAATCAGCAGGAGCGCGCCGATGGTGATGGCCGAGTCGGCTACGTTGAAGGCGGGCCAGCGATAGGTGCCGAGCCACACTTCTAGAAAATCCGTAACGGCGCCGTGAAGAATCCTGTCGGTCAGGTTGCCGGTGGCGCCGCCAAGCAAGAGTGCCAGGCCCGCGCTGGCCATGGGTCCGCCTTGACCGGCTACCAGAAGCCAGGCGAGAACGCAGATCACGAAGAGCGAACCGCCGATGAGCAGGACGCGCAGCCAGGGGGAGTGTGAATCGGCAAAAATGCTGAAGGCGATTCCGGGATTGCGGCTGTGTACCAAATAGATGAAGTGGCGCACTACTTCGTGGCGCCAACCTTCGCTCGTTTGCGTTTCGAACCAGGCTTTTGTCGCGCGGTCGAGCACGACGATGGTCAACGTGAGCCAGAGCCAGCGCAAGCTTGTAGGGAGTTTCATGAAAAAGAGGGCTCCAAACTTTCAATTTCGGCGAGCGCTTCGCTGCATCGTTCGCAGACTGCCGGGTAGCGGGCATTCTCTCCCACATGCGTCGAATAATTCCAGCAGCGTTTGCATTTCGTGCCTTCGGCGCGCAAGACCTCGACCTGATAAGGTCCGGGATGTTCGACGTGCATGGGCATGTCGAAGGCGAGCACGTCTACTTGCGAAACGATAAAGAGGGCCGGCAAATCCTGGGCGTGTCTTTGCAGGAGCTCGAGGAAATCTCCTTTTGAACGGAGGCGAATCTTGGCTTCGAGGGAAGCATTGATGAATTTCTGGGAGCGCGCGCGTTCGAGTTCCTGCAATACTTCCGATCGCAGCGCGGAAAGCTTTGCCCATTCCGACTTTGTTTTAGAATCGATGCTCGATTGCACATGGCCCTCTTCTGGGAAGATGGCCATGTGCACGCTGTCGGCGGCACCGGGCAATTTCGGCAGGTGCGTCCAAATTTCCTCCGTGGTGAAAATCAGGATGGGCGCGGCCAGGCGCACCAGGGCGCTCGTGATTTTCCAGATGGCTGTTTGAGCGGAACGCCGGGAATGGTTCTTCGCGGCTTTCGTGTACAGGCGGCCCTTCAGGACGTCAAAATAGAACGCACTGAGATCCACAACGCAATAATCGTGGATGGCGTGATAGACGCGGTGAAAATCGTAGGCGACGTACCACTCGCGGCATTTTCTAGCCAGGCCGGCCGTGCGGTCCAGCATCCAGCGGTCGATCTCGTCGAGCTGGTCATTCGGAATCGCATCACGCTGGGGATCGAAGTCGAATAAATTTCCGAGAGCGAACCGGAACGTGTTACGAATCTTGCGGTAGGCTTCGCTGAGCTGCGTCATGACGCGCTCGCTCATTTTCACATCGGCCTGGTATTCCTGCGATGCAACCCAGAGGCGGAGGAGGTCCGCTCCCCAGGTTTCGCAGATTTCGCTGGGCAGCACGACGTTCCCGAGCGACTTGGACATGGGACGGCCGTGTTCATCGAGCGTCCAGCCGTGGGTGACAACACTTTTATAAGGGGCGTGATCGCGCAGGCCCGTTCCAATCAGCAGTGAGCTCTGGAACCAGCCGCGATATTGGTCTGGGCCCTCGAGATAGACATCGGCGGGCCATTCTCGAGCTTTCAACACCGCAAGATGCGAAGAACCGGCATCGAACCACACATCCAAAATGTCGTTTTCCTTGCGCCACGCGCCGGCGCCACATACGCATTTCGTTCCAGCGGGGAGCAGCTCTTCCGCTGTGTGTTTATACCACGCGTCGGCGCCTTCCCGTTCGAACCACTTCACCACGTTGTGGAGCGCTGCTAAATCTTCGAGACGTTTTCCACAGGCATCGCAATAAAAAACAATGATGGGCACTCCCCAGAATCGCTGGCGCGAAATGCACCAATCCGGCCGCTGTTCAATCATTTCGTACATGCGTTCTTCACCCCACGCCGGGATCCACTTGACGCCGTGGATTGCTCCGAGGGCTTGCGCGCGTAGCGTTTCTTCTTTTCCTTTCGGCGCCTGGTCCATCTTGATGAACCACTGGTCCGTTGCCCGGAAGATCACAGGGTTGTGGCAGCGCCAGCAATGCGGATAGCTATGGGTGTAGCCATGATTGCCAAGTAGCGCGCCGCGATCCTCGAGCAACTTCACGAGGATAGGGTTCGCTTCAAATACGTTCAGACCCTTGTATTCCGGCAAGCCTTCCAGATAGACGCCGTGGCCGTCGATGGGGGCATAAATTTCGAGTCCGTATTTTTGGCCGGAGAGAAAATCATCGGCCCCGTGTCCGGGGGCGGTGTGGACGATGCCGCTACCCTGATCCAGCGTGACATAGTCGGCGAGAATTCCCGGCACCTGGATCGGCAAAAATGGGTGCTGGAATTTCGTGCCCTCAAAATCCCGGCCTTTCCCTTTCCAGCGCACGCGAACGTCTTTGATGCCGCATTCGGCATGCAGCGCCGCGATTCGTTCCCCAGCGAGCAAGAACGCGCCTTTCTCCGTATCCACGACGGCATATTCGAAATCGGGATGAAACGCCAGCGCGCGATTGTGCGGCAGAGTCCACGGCGTGGTCGTCCAAATTACGGCGCTCACGTCGCCGCCAAGATCCGCGCTCGGCTTACCGTCGCACAGAGTGCTACCCAAGAGTTTGAAGGTCACCCAGACTGACGGACTCGTGTGATCGTGGTATTCGACTTCCGCTTCCGCCAAAGCCGTCGAGTCATAGATGCACCAATACACTGGTTTCCGCCCGCGATACACAAGACCTTTGTCCATAAAATCGAGCAGTGCGCCTGCGATGGTGGCCTCGTAATCGTGGCTCATCGTGAGATAGGGGCGATCCCACTGTCCAAGCACACCCAAGCGCTTGAAGTCCCGTTTGTGCTGCTCGACGTAGCGCGCGGCGAATTCCCGGCAGAGCTTTCGAAATTCCGCGGGCGTGACTTTCTCTTTTCCGCCGAGTTCTTTTTCCACTTGAGTTTCGATCGGCAATCCGTGGCAATCCCAGCCGGGGACATAGGGGGCGTAATACCCCGCCATACTTTTGGATTTAACGATCATGTCTTTCAGAATTTTGTTGAGCGCGGTGCCCAGATGAATTGTGCCCGTGGGGTACGGTGGACCATCGTGCAGGACGAACAGCGGGAGTCCCTTTCGCGCGGAGAGGATGCGTTCATAGAGACGGGATTCCTGCCAGGCGGAAAGCTGTTTCGGCTCGTTTTGCGGAAGCCCGGCCTTCATTGGAAAATCCGTCTTCGGCAGGTTGAGAGTTTTCTTGAGTTCCAGAGGTTCGCCCATGAATAAGTGTGCCCGCGGCTACGCTTGCTCGATTCGGGTTCCGTGTCCTGGTTCCGTTGCGGTGCCAGAAACAACGTAAAGCGGTGTAATTTCGTATGTTACAATGATTGGGAGTTGGTGTCAGCGGCTGGGGTCGCGCAACCTTTCGCGACTCGACGGAATCATATCGGTTCAGGACACCCAGCGGAGCCCAACTGCGTCTAAATCAGGGGGAAGATGGTGCCGGGACTTATCGTCAATCTCGTTCCCGATGAGTTGAAGAAGCGCGGAGCGTCTGGCTCTGGCAATCAGGCTGTCCCCGTCCCAGCGTCTGCTGTGCCGAGATTTGGCCGGCCGGCCATCCTCATTCCCACGAATTTTTGGTCCAACCTCAAACAGTTTTTGACGGAGCGTCCTGTCAAAGTGACGGACCGGCCCGGCGCACCCTTCGTGAAGCCCGGTTTTGGCGCGGGCGTTGTTGATAATTTGAAGGATTATTTCAGCTCGAGGCCGGTGCCGAAAGGACCGGTCAACAGCCGGTTGGCGGTCCCTTGGGGATCGAGTTTTGGCGGGTTCGGCGGGCGCATCAAAGAGTTTTTTTCGCCTGAGAAACTTCCGCCTGCGAACTTCACTAGCAAGCCCGTGAAGGTGAAGGACATTTGGACGAAGGACGAGAATTTTCGCTGGACGCAAGCGATTTCCTTTGGCATTCACGGGAGCGTATTTGCGCTGCTCATCCTGATCCCGTTGCTCTGGCATTTCGCGCCGACCGAGGCAAAAAATAAAGTCCTCGGCGTGACACCGATCGACCTTTCGCCTTATATGGCAAAACTGCCCGCAGGCGCGAAGAAGGCCGGCGGTGGTGGCGGAGCGAATGACCACACGTTGACGCCGGTTAACAAGGGGAAGCTGCCCAAGTTTCAATGGACCCAATTTACCCCGCCGCAGGTGAAGATTCAGAATGAGCACCCCAAGCTGGCGATGGACCCGTCGCTCCTCGGTCCACCGGATCTGAAAGTGCCGAATTTGAATGCCTCGACTTTTGGCGATCCGCTGGCTTCGGCAACGAGCGATTCGCTGGGGCACGGGAACGGCACAGGCATCGGCAGCGGCACGGGCGGCGGCCTGGGGCCGGGCGAAGGCGGAGGCACGGGCGGTGGCGCGTTCCGTGCGGGAGTGAATGGAGTTGGCGTGCCGGAATGCATTTATTGCCCGCCGCCGCTTTATTCGGATGACGCGCGCAAAGCGAAATATATGGGGTCGGTGGTGCTGCAGGTGACTGTGACGGCCGATGGTCGGGCCGTCAACATTTCCATCGTGAAGGATCCGGGGATGGGCTTGGGTGAGAAAGCAGTCGAGTCTGTGCGCACCTGGAGATTCCGGCCGGCGGCAGGACCTAACGGCAAGATTGTGCCGGTGATCGTGCCCATCGAAGTGACTTTCCGATTGTATTAGTTCCTCCCATTCCACCAGCTCTTAAAGTTCAAACTGAACTCACCGTGGTGGGAACGCACTCCTTTTTGAGTCTTCAGATATTCCCCCGACAGGCAACCAAACATTGTTCCGAGACTTCTGAGTAGCACGACTGGTGCCCGCCCGCTAACATTGTTGGGCCGAACCGCGAGGCGGAGACGGAGGCCTGTGCATGCTGCGCGATCCCCTATTGCGCGTTTTTTCCTGCGGCGATGCGACCGCGAAATCTCCTTCGGAAGAGTCCTGGTTGAACCGCGTTCGAGAAAATCTGGGGCAACTGCTTATCCCTTCGCACCTGAAACCTTCTTCGGCAAACGGCGCGCCGATTCATCTCTTGAAGTTCGAGAAAACGCGGCGGCCAGCGCGAGCGCAAGGTGCTTCGCTGATTACGCATGCCATCCTGTTTGGTGGGCTGATATTCTTGTTTGCTCATGGGCCAAGAACCGCCCCCACGCCAGCTGGCACTGGAACGGTGCTGCATCTTCCGCCTGATATCCTGATGCCGGTGCTTCGCAGCCTGACTAGCGAGCATCCTTCGAGCGGGAGTGGAAGCGGGGGCGACCAAGACCCGATTCCCGCCAGGCATGCGAATCTTCCGCAGCTGTCATCGTTGGTGCTGGTAAAGCCGACGCTCCCGCAGCTGGAGCACCCCAATCTGCCCGAGCCACCCACGATTTTCGATCCCAGCGCGGCGCCGATTTTGACTCCCACCGAGAAAATGGGACTGCCCTGGATGCAGCAGGATACGAACTCTTCGGGCCCTGGGAAAAAGCACGGAATTGGCACCGGGGATGACGGTACC
>JBARCY010000210.1:0-4130 GCA_049794595.1 Candidatus Acidiferrum sp. | reverse complement strand
GCACTGATGATCGCCCGGCAACGAGCGGCGCATCAGCTACTCGATCATGGCGCGATCCTCGATGACCCCTTCGCCATGAAGATTCTGCGTGAAGACGAAAGGGACGTGCTTCAATTTGCGACCGCACACCCCCTGGCCAGCATCGGACGTCTGTTCACCGCCGCGCGAAGCCGGATTGCGGAAGATGCTTTGTCACGCGCTGTCGAAAGAGGGATTCGGCAGATCGTCATCCTTGGCGCCGGACTCGACACTTTCGCTCTCCGGAATCCCCATGGCGCACGACAGGTCCGTATCTATGAGGTGGACCACCCCGCGACGCAGGCATGGAAACGCCGGCGCTTGGCTGAAGCTCAAATAGCACTTCCGCCATGTCTTATATTCGTGCCAGTCGATTTCGAGCGGGACGATCTGGGAGAGAAGCTCGTTGCCGCAGGCTTCGAGCAGAACTCGCCCGCGTTTTTCAGTTGGCTTGGGGTTGTGACCTATCTGACAGAGGACGCTATCGGCCGCACTCTGGACTACATGTCGTCCATCCAGAACTCGGAGGTGGTGTTCGACTACATGGAACCTCCCGAGGCATTCTCCGAAGAGCTAAAGCAATTCGAAACGCAGCGAACCGAACAGCTTAAGAAAATGGATGAACGTTCGCTCAGCCGTTTCGAGCCGGCTGACATGGCAGCGCTTCTTCGCTCGCACGGATTTTGTGACCTCGAAGACATCGATTTCCAAGAGATCGCGTCCAGGTTCGGCCACGCCGTTCAAGGACTCGCGCCCGGACACCTTAACGTTCATGTTGTCCACGCTAAGCACTAATGGAACGCGGCCGTCTATGGCTATTCAAATATACAAAACATGGGGAAACATGGGGACAGACGAAACATGGGGACAGACGGGATGTTTCCGAATCATTTGCCTGAAACGGTGGCTGAGTTCGAGCATCGGGTCATCAGACGTTAGGAAAGCGTTCCGTCTGTCCCGGTTCCCCGTCCCGGTTTCCCCCGTTCCCCCCAAGTAAATTATTCAGGCAGAGATAACCGAGAGCGCGCCGTGTTCCTTGTGTGTTGGCCGGAGGATGATTTCAACGTCTTGGCGTAGAGCCGTGAGGAATTCCATAAGGCGACCAACGGAGAAGTTGCCGGCGCGGTTCCGCATTAGCAGGGAGACCTGAGGTTGCTGCACGCCGAGGATTTTGGCGATCTCGACTTGTGTCATGCGGCTAGCCTTGAGGATGGCATAGATTTGCAGGGTGAGCTGGGCCTTGAGCAGTTCTTGCTCGGGATTGGGAAGTCCAAGGTCAGCAAAGACGTTGCTGCTGCCTTCGGTTACGCGGGAAACTCGGCTGCGTGCTTTTTTGGTTTTTCTTTTCATTTTAGTTCTGCCTTTCTCGATAGTCGCGCTCGGCCTCGGCGAGCCGTTGTTTAATCAAATCGATTTCTCTCGGCGGCGTGGCAATCCCTTTGGTGGATTTCTTCTGAAACACGTGCAAAACGTAGATGGCATCCTGGAAACGAACGGTATAAACAGCCCGCCACGCATTGCCGTGATGCGACGCGATAATTTCAAGGACGCTAGCACCGCCAAAGCCTTTGAGGGGTTTAGCGGCAGGATCGGTCTTGCCCTCTTGGGCTGCAAAGAGCGCGTGCCCAATGTCGAGCCTGACCTCGCTAGGGAAAGACCGCAAATCCCTGAGCGAAGCTCCGATCCATCTAACAGGCTTTAAGCCGCTTGCCATGCCTATACCAGTATACATATTTATATATATCGGAGCTAGGGCGAACAGGCGCTTATAGGCGCCGAGCGGTGTGGAGGGCGATGGAGCGGGTGTTTTCTTAACGCAGAGTTCGCAGAGGGCACGGAGAAGAAAATGATTAAAGGGGGCGTTGGGCGGTGTGCAGGGCTACGGTGGCGAAGGTCCAGAGACAGAAATTTACGGAGATGTAGCCGACTTGCTGCATGAGGGACGAGAGTTCGGGTGGGAGGAAGAAGCGGGAGACGGATTTGGGGAGGTAAGTGTAGGCGGCGTAGTTTCCGGAGATGAGGCCGCCGAGGCGGGAGAGGACTTCGCGAAAATACCAACGGTAGATCGCGCCGAGGAGGCCGGCGGGAGGTTCGGTGAACTCGAGGATGGCGATAGTGCCGCCGGGTTTTAGGATGCGGTGGATTTCGCGGAGGCCGGCTTCATAGTTGGCTAGGTTGCGGAAACCGAAGGCGGTGGTGACGAGATCGAAGGATTGGTCGGCAAAGGGGAGGCGGAGAGCGTCGGCCTCGAGAAACGTGAGGATGCGGGGTGCGCCGTTCGAGGGATTGGTGAGCTGCGAGGAGGTTTTTCCTGCGGCGCGAACCAGCATCGGATGGGCGAAATCTGCGCCGAAAATGCGGGCTTGGCCTTCCCGTGCGAGGGAGAGGGAGAGGTCGCCTGTGCCGCAGCAGAGATCGAGGACATTGGCGTCGGGGCGCTGAAGAATGGGGCGAAGTAGGCGGGCGGTGCGTTTGCGCCAGAGGCGATCGGTGTCGAACGAGAGGAAATGATTGAGGAAGTCGTAGCGTGGGGCGATTTTCGCGAACATCTCGCGGACTTTGCGCGAGGCGTCGGCTTCGGTGTGAGTGCCTTCGGGCTGAGTGCCTTTTACGGGTGCGGCGACGTTAGCCACGGCGTTTTCCTCGACCGTTGAGGAAGTGCGGAGCGAAATGCAGGACGCGCTCGAGAGTTTCGAGGGGCACGTCGTCGTGGGAATGGGCTTTGCCGATACGAGGTGCGAGGACGAAGCGGAGTTTGCCGGCGCGGGCTTTTTTATCGGAATGCATGAGGGCGATTAGTCTTTTGGCAGGGACATTGGGCCACGGGGGGAGCGGGGCCAAACGGCGAACGAGCGAGACAATGCGCGAGACTTCGTCGGCGGGAGTTAGGCCGATTTCGTGGCCGAGGAGAGCTGCGGCCATCATGCCCCAGGCGACGGCTTCGCCGTGTTGATAAGTGCGGTAGTTGGTGACGGTTTCGAGAGCGTGGCCGAAGGTGTGGCCGAAATTTAGGATTTCGCGGAGGCCGGATTCGCGTTCGTCGCGGCTGACGACATGGGCTTTGATCTCCAAGCAGCGCGGGATGATGTAGGCGAGAGCGCCGGGATCGCGGCGGAGAACGGCGTCGAAATTTTTTTCGAGGTAAGCGAAGAGTTTTGTGTCGGCGATGATTCCGTATTTGATGACTTCGGCCAGGCCGCCGCGGAATTGGCGATCTGGAAGAGTCTTGAGCAGGGCGGAATCTACGAGGACGAGGCGGGCGGGATAGAAGGTGCCGACGAGATTCTTGCCTTCTGGGAGGTTCACGCCGGTTTTTCCGCCAACGGCAGAGTCGACTTGGGCGATTAGAGTAGTGGGGACTTGGACTAGGGTGATGCCGCGAAGACAGGTGGAGGCGACGAAGCCGGCGACGTCGCCGACGACGCCCCCGCCGACGGCGATTAGCAGGGAGTGGCGATCGATGCCGGCGCGCACTAGAGAGCGGTGAAGTTTTTCGGCGGTGGTGAGATTTTTGGCGGCTTCGGCGTCGTTCATTAAATGAGATTGGATTTGGCCGTTGTTGCTGAAGGTGCGGGCAATTCTCTTTCCGACCGCGCGCCAGACTTTGGGCGAAGAGACGATGTGGATGCGCGAGAATTTGCCGAGGCGGCGGATTTCGTGCGTGGCGGCGCGAAGAACTCCCGAGCCGCAGAGGATCGCGTATTCGCCTGAGGAAGATTTAACTGGGATGCGCTTGTTTTTCATTCGTCGGATGAGTTTTCTGTGACCATCGAATTTAGCATAGAGTTAGGAAAGACCGAATGAGTGCTGCAACGATTCCCGGGCTATCCGAAAAGCGTTTCGATAGTGCCGATGGGAAGAAAGAGGCGCCTGGGGACTTTGGGGAGCTCGAGAAATCCATATTTCTTGTAGAAAGCGATGGCCGCGTCGTCGATCGCATCGACGATAGCGCCGGCAGAAGCCAGTTCTTTGCTGTGGTTGAGAATTCGATTGAGTGCATCCATCAGAAGCGTTTCCCCGTGGCGTTGGCCGCGAAACGCGGTACTGACGGCCAAGCGCCCGATGAGCGTGGTGGGAACCATCGGATATTTTGGCAGTTTCTTTGCAAGGTG
>JBARCY010000209.1:0-41967 GCA_049794595.1 Candidatus Acidiferrum sp. | reverse complement strand
ACGTTTTGCTTGACGCCCTTGCTTCGCGGGACTAGTCTCGCCCCAATCGGTCGGGGGCCTTCATGCACTACTTCCACGGGGCCCAAAAGGTGCTTCCGTTGCCGGCTCGTTTTCGGGCCTGGGATTCATGTTGCCTGCCTGTCGCGCGAAATCTGCTGCCAACTTTACTCTGCCTCGTGTTTGCTCTTCCCGCTTGCAGCCAAGACAGTGGGAGCCAGGTAAGCGAGTTCCACGGAAGAGGTTCGGAGATCACTGTCACTCTGCACGGCGGTTCGGGAGAACTGATCACGACCCCCGCGCTGGTGAAAATCTACCGGGAGGGAACCGTTCTAAGCAGACAGGGTGAGACATCGCGCGGGAGTGCAATCTTGGTGGTGAACAGCTTGGGGCAGTACACGGTCATTGTCGAGGCGGCTGGGTACGAAAACGCCCAGAAGGATTTGTCGATTGAAGCGACCGGGAGAATGCAGGTGGATCTTTACTTGCGTCCAATTTCGGCCGCCCCAAGCACAGTGGGAGTTCCAGGAAGGCCGTTGCTTGCGCCGAAAGCCAAGGACGCGCTTGAAAAGGGACTGCAAGCGCTGAGCGCGGATAAGTTGAAGGACGCAGCGAAGTATGTAGGCGAAGCGATGCGGCTGGCGCCTGGCCATCCGGACGTCTTGTACGTGCAAGGTGTTCTCAGCCTGAAACAACGCAACTGGGCACAGGCCCAAAGTTCCCTCGAGAGGGCCACGCAGATCGATCCGAACTATGCGCGCGCTTTTGCGGCGCTGGGAATGGCGCTCTGCGACCAACGAAAATGTGCGGAAGCAATCCCGCCACTTGAGAAATCCTTGCAGTTGGATGCAAATGGCACGTGGGAGACGCGCTGGGCGCTGGCGAAGGCGTATTACCAGAACGGACGCTATGACGACGCCCTCAAAATGTCGCAGGAAGCGCTCGCCGTGTCGAATGGCAAGGCGCCCGAGATCGCGCTGCTCGTGGCGCAATCGCTCACCGCGGTAGGTCGGTATGAAGACGCAGCGCAGATCCTCCGCGATTTTCTGAAAGATCACGCCGATCATCGCGAAGCCGCCACAGCCCGGCGATGGCTGCAGGCAATGGCAGTCAACGGAAAAATCCGCGCCAATCAAAACTAGTTAAAGAAATGAATCAAAGAAGACGGTCCACGCTATAAACTCCTTGGCTTCCCTCAGACTTCCCTCTCCGAGTGAGCCGCGAAGCGATTTGAATTACACTTGAAATAAGGTATTGCGCGCTGTTCCGCGAGATCGCCTTCAAGGGGTGATGCCGATGCTCGAAACAATTCTGAAGCGTTTCGAAGAGCCTGACGAAGTGCGCACCTTCGAAAGAGGAAAATTCGAGCTCGTTCGCATCGGTGGCATGACCATCGGCCGCGCAACCTACGAGCCTGGATGGAAGTGGTCCGTCCACGTGGGACCGCTAATCGGTGCCGTGCGCTGCAACGTCGAACATGTCGGCATGGTTATTTCCGGCTGCGCCACCGCCGCCATGGAAGACGGCACCATCCACGAACTCCGACCCGGCACTCTCTTCTATATCCCGCCCGGACCTCCGGGCCACGACAGCTGGGTCGTAGGCGACTCCCCCTACGTCTCCCTCCATTTCCTCGGCGCCGACATCTACGCCAACAAATAATCACCTTGTGTGTCTTGCCGTTGTAGGGCCAAAGGGTGAATCTAAATGCCTTCGCTCGTAGCCAATCAACTTTCGTGACTTAGAGACCGGTTTTTCTCTTCCTTCGTTTGTTGCCCTGCCACTTCCACTCGCCTTTCAACTTTCAGCTCCCAACTGTAAACTTCTCCAATGTCCACACCGCCTCTCCGCCTCGGCGTCCACGGCCAAATCGAATCCGCGTACACGCTCGCTTCGCATTTCTACACCGATCCCGCCGTCCTCGACGCCGAAAAATCCCGCATCTTTCGCCGCACTTGGCAACTCGTCGGCACGCTAAGCACCCCCTGTGGCGAACAAAACCACGCGAAGCGCACAATCTCTGATCCAGAATCTTTTTTCACCACGGATGTCGTAGGCGAACCTGTCGTCATTGTGCGCGACAAACTGGGAACTTTGCGCGCCTTCAGCAACGTCTGCCGCCACCGCGCGGGCCCCATCGCGCAAGGCAGCGGTTGCAAAAATGTTTTGCGCTGTGGCTATCATGGCTGGACGTACGCGCTGGACGGCCGGCTCATCGGCACTCCCGACGTTGAAGGTGTCGAATTTTTCGGCCGCGGCACCATGGGCATGGTTCCGCTGCGCCTCGAAACCTGGGAACAGCTTATCTTCGTGAACTTCGATCCAAACGCTGAGCCGCTCACCGCATTTCTCGGCAAAATTCCCGAGCAAGCGTGCGGCTTCCATTTCGAAGGCTTGCAGTTTGCCGAGCGTCGCGATTACGTCATCGACTGCAACTGGAAGGTGTACGTCGACAACTATCTCGAGGGCTACCATATTCCCATCGCGCACCCCGGCCTGATGCGCGAAATCGATTACGCGCAGTACCGCACCGACACCTATCGTTACTACTCGCAGCAGTTCGCCCCCATTCGTGCCATGCAGCCGGGCGATGCAGGCGAGCGCTACTACGCGCCAGGCAGTGGCCTGCAAGAAGCTTTCTATTTTTGGATTTTTCCCAACATGATGCTCAACATTTATCCGGACAATCTTTCCAGCAACGTAATCATCCCGCTATCGCACGATAAAACGCTCACGATCTTCGAATGGTTTTTCCACGACGCGCTTAACGAGAAAGTTCGCGAGCGCATTAAGCGTGCTATAGCCTTCAGCGATGAAGTTCAGCAGGAAGACATCGAGATCTGCAAGCAAGTCCAGCGCGGCCTAAATTCTGCGACCTACGACCGCGGCCGCTATTCCGTCAAACGCGAGAACGGCGTCCATCATTTCCATTTGCTTCTCGATGAATTTCTCTCCAAGCCCTGAATAGTTGTAAGCGGCCGGGCGGGGCCGCGTAGCCTCTCCCGTTCGCTCACATTCGCGAACTCAACGCCCGAGGCTGGGCTACGCGCGCAGTGGAATCGCGTACTACAAACTCCGGCTCAATGGCGATTTCTGCACGATATCCGTCGCGTTCCTCAATGTGGCTGACCAGCGTTTGCGCCGCAATTTCTCCCATCCTCACCAGAGGCTGCCGCACCGTCGTCAAGGTCGGGTTGGCGAACGCGGCTATCGGAATATCATCGAATCCCACAACCGACACATCTTCCGGCACGCGCACTCCTGCTTCTTTCAGCGCCCAGATCGCGCCAATCGCAGAATTGTCGTTATACGCAAAGAGGGCCGTAAAGCGCTGCTTCCTCGCCAGCAGTTCCTTCGTTACGGGAAACCCTACTTCCGGTGTGGACGCCGCACTATCGATGCGCAGCGTCAGCTCTGGGCGAATCCGGATGTTCAATTCCGCCGCAACTTCTGTGATCGCGTTCCAGCGGTCTTCAGAGTCGGAGCTAAAAACCTGCCCCTGCAAAAAGGCGATCTCTTCATGTCCCAGACTCTTCAGATGCTCGAGGGCAAACTGCGCCGCTCGTTTGTGATCCAAGACAATGTTGGTCACCCCGGCGACCGGCCGGTGTCCTGCCACCGCAACCGTAGGCAGCGACGCCTCTTCCAGCATGTCCGTGTCGACCGTGATGATGCCTTCCACGCCTCGCTCCATCAGCATTTGTGAATATTTCTGCAGTTGCTTGAGATCATGTCGGTGAACTACTGTCAGGAAAAAATAGTTCTCCCTGGTCAAATACTTCTCAATCCCGCTGATCACCTGCGAGCCGTACGCGTCGCCAATTTCTTCCGCGATCACCCCAATCGTGAAGGTGCGCTTCATCCGCAGCGTTCGCGCAAAAAAGTCGGGGCGATAGTTCAGTTCTTGGGCTGCCGCAAGAATTCGTTTTTTGGTGTGCTCCGGGATCGAACGAGCGGCCGGCGAATTGTTAAGCGTCGCCGAAACCGTCCCAGCGGAAAGCCCGAGGTGTCTTGCCACCGTCTTGAGCGTTACTTTTTTGTTTTCTTTACGTGGGCTGAGTTCCTTCTTTTGCGTTGGCGTCATTTGCAAGGCCTCGACCATTTCTGATGTTTCTCGCTATTTCCTGAGGGACACACTGCTCCTCGCCGTGTTCCGGCACGGCCATCCATTATCCCGCGAGTATAGCAGGGACGCGTCTTATCCGCCTTGTCGCCGGGTCCCGCAATAGCCCCTCCTTCACGCACGCCTTCCTTTGGGCAAAAATTCCTTTGCGCTAGAATAGCTGCGATGCGTGGTCATCCTGCTCGCTCTTCTGCTCCTCAAATCATTTCCGTTCTATTTCTACTGGGTTGCGCTTCTCCACAACTTTTGCACGCGCAAAGCATCACTGTTCCGCTCCCGCCCACCGCAAAACTTCCGCCGCCAAAAATAAACCGCCCCGGCTTTCCTCCCATCCCAAGATTCATCGATGTGGCAAAATCTCTCGGTCTCACCGTCTCTCACATCTCCACCGGCGAGAAGCGCTACATCATCGAATCCATGAGCGGCGGCGTCGGCCTCTTCGATTGCGATGAGGATGGCCGCCTCGACATCGTCACCGTCAACGGCTCGACCGTCGATCACTACCTCAAAGGCGGCGACCTCATGGTCACGCTCTATCATCAGGAGCCCGACGGCACCTTCAAGGACATCACGCAACAAGCCGGCCTCACGCGCCGCGGCTGGGGCATGGGCGTGGCCGTCGCCGATTACGACAATGATGGCAAGCTCGACCTATTCGTCACCGGCTACGGCGGTAACGTTCTCTATCACAATCTCGGCGGCTGCAAATTCGAAGATGTCACGGAAAAAGCCGGCGTTCGCGGCGGCGGATTCAGCACCGGCGCGGCCTGGGGCGATTACGATCGCGATGGCAAGGTGGATCTTTTTGTCTCGCGCTACGTCCATGTCGACATTGACCACATGCCCGCCCCCGGCAGCAACAAATTTTGCCGCTATAAAGGGCTGCTCGTGCAGTGCGGACCCTGGGGCCTCGAAGGCGAGAGCGATCTTCTCTATCACAATCGCGGCGACGGCACCTTCGAGGAAGTCTCGCATAAAGCCGGCGTTCACGATCAGGTCGGCTATTACGGCCTCGGCGTTCAATGGTGCGATTACGACAACGACGGCTGGCCCGATCTTCTCGTCGCCAATGATTCCGTCCCGAACTATCTCTATCACAACAATCACAACGGAACTTTTTCCGAAGTGGGAATGCTCTCGGGCGTCGCCCTCAGCGGCGATGGCACTCAACTTGGCAATATGGGAGTCGATTTCGCTGATTACGATCACTCCGGCCGCTTCAGTCTTTTCATCACCACCTTTCAAGACCAGCCCAAAGCGCTCTGGCGCAACATGGGGACGAATGGATTTGAAGATGTGAGCTGGACATCGGGAGTGGGGCGGCCGGGTTATTCAGATGTTTGCTGGGGCGCCAGCTTTTTCGATATGGCCAATACCGGCTGGCTCGATCTCTTGCTTGCGTGCGGCCACGTTTATCCGCAAATCGATACGCTCACGGAAGGTCCGCGCTATCGCCAGCCGATTTTTCTCGAACGCAACAATCGCGACGGCACCTTCGACGAAATTTCCAAAGAAGCTGGCCTCGCGGATTTGCCGCTGCAATCCAGGCGGGGTGCAGCCTTCGGCGACATCTTCAACACGGGCAACGTCGATGTCGTCCTTCTCAACGTCGGTGAACCTCCCACACTCTTGCTCAATCAGAATAACGACGGCAATCACCGCGTCCTTTTCAAGTTAGTCGGCACAAACAGCAATCGCGCGGCCATCGGCGCCCTCGTTACCATCTGTGCCGCAGGCGTCCGCCAAATCGCGGAAGTTCGCGGCGGCGGAAGCTACCTTTCGCAGAACGATTTGCGCTTACACTTCGGCTTGGGCAAAGCAACGAGGATCGACTCGGTCGAAATCCGCTGGCCCAGCGGCAAAGTTCAGACGCTCGAAAACATTGCCGCTGACTCCATCTACACCATCGTCGAAGGCTCGGGCATCCGCGACGCCAAACCCTTGCCGCCTCCGGGAGCCCGGCCGAATCCACTGACTTGAACGGGCGGGTCTCGCGTTAGAACTTGCGCGTTTCCTGTCGCGACCAGCGTTCAACCACAATTTTGGATTCGGTGAAGAATTCCACGGCGTCCCGTCCCTGGCCGTGCTGAACGCCGAAGAAGCTTTCTTTCCAGCCGCTGAAGGGGAAATACGCCATGGGCGCGGCCACGCCGATGTTGATGCCGATGTTTCCAGCCGGAGCTTCGTAACGGAATTTGCGCGCGGCGGAGCCGCTTGTAGTGAAGAGCGACGCCTGGTTGCCGTAAGGGCTGCGGCGGAGGAAGTCCATGGCTTCGTCCAGTGTGTCGGCGTGAATCAAGCTGAGCACGGGTCCAAAAATTTCTGTATGAGCAAGCTGGCTTGAGGAGGGAAGGCCGTCAAGCACGGTGGGCGTGAGAAAACTGCCGGACTCGTACCTGGGAATTTTCGTGTTGCGGCCATCGAGAACCGCTTTGGCGCCTTCGCCAACGCCTGCGGCGATCAAAGATTCGATGCGCTGTTTGCTGCCAGGAGAGATGACCGGTCCCATTTGAATGTTTGGCTCAATACCGTTGCCGACGCGGAGAGTGGAGGCGGCGCGGGCAATCGAATCGCGGAATGCTTTTTGCGCGTCGCCGATGGTGACGGCCACGGAAACGGCGAGGCAACGTTGCCCGGCACAGCCAAATGCGCTATCGCTGATGATTTGCGTGGCCAGTTCCATGTCCGCATCGGGAAGAACGACGACGTGATTCTTTGCTCCGCCCTGGCACTGCATGCGTTTGCCGCTGGCCGCCGCGCGCGCATAAACGTGCTTGGCGACGGGCGTCGAGCCGACGAAGCTGATGGCGCGGATTTGCGGGTGATCGCAAAGAGCGTCCACGACTTCGCGGCCGCCATTCACTAGATTGACGACGCCTTTCGGAAGGCCGGTTTTTTCCAGAAGCTCAAACGCGCGGCACAGGCTTAGCGGGACGCGCTCCGAAGGCTTAATGATGAAGGTGTTCCCGCAGGCGATGGCGTAGGGAAGAAACCAATAGGCGATCATCGCGGGGAAATTGAACGGAACAATGGCAGCGACGACGCCGAGCGGCTGGCGAATTTGCATTTCATCCACGCCGGGCGTTACGTCCTCGAGATTGTAGCCCTGCATCATCATCGGAATGCCGCAGGCCACCTCGACATTTTCGATGCCGCGCCGCAGTTCGGCTTTCGCTTCCCCGATGGTCTTGCCGTTTTCTAGGGTAATCAGGCGGGAGAGCTCATCGAGGTGCTCTTCGAGAAGATTTCTAAACGTAAAGAGATATCGAATGCGTTCCCCGGGCGGAGTGCGGCGCCACGCAGGGAATGCGGCGGAGGCGGCCTGGACGGCGGCGTCCACGTCAGCGGGAGAAGACATCGGCGTGCGTGCGAGAACTTCGGAAGTCGCGGGATTGGTGACGTCGAAAAAGTCGGCGGAAGCAGAACGACGCCAAGCGCCATTGATGTAATTTTGTGGCTCGGTCACTTGAATTGTTGCAGTACTGCTCATGAATCGCTCCTTGGCGTGTCGAATAGGGTGGCTGGAGCTTGAGCGTAGGAAACTCGGCGAGTATTTCCTTGGCCTGCTCTAAACCGCCAATCATATCATTTGCCCGGGGAGCAGTGGCCGGTGAAAATCTCTTTAGCGCGGAAGCGATGCGAGTGCTTCGTAAGCCGCTCCGAGCAGCGGAGCGGACTCGTTGAGGATCACCGACACAGGAATATCGTCCAACATCGTTTCAAATTTCCATTTGTCACGAAATGCCTCGAAAAAGGTTCCGTCCCTGATCTTCTCAATGATTTTGACCGCAATGCCCCCGGCAACATAAACACCGCCAAGCGCAAGAACTTTGAGCGCAAGGTTTCCGGCCTCGGATCCGTAGATCGCGGTCCACAAATCCAGCGTGTCGGCGCACACGGAGCACTGTTTGGACAAGCCGAGCTGGGTGATTTCCGGCGCAGGATCTGTGCCGGGATCCTCGAACGAAGCGTGAATAACATTGGGCGCAAGAAATTCGTGAATCGTGCGGAATCCGCGCCCAGAAAGTATCAGCTCCCAGCTGACTTGCGGATATCGCCGCCGCATAAAACGGAGAAGCTCAATTTGTTGTTCGGTGTGCGGCGCAAAATCCGAATGCCCGCCCTCGGACGGCACGACGCGATAGCGAGCGCCATCCCAAACCAGAACGGACTGGCCCAGTCCAGTGCCGGCGGCAAGAAGCGCGCGCGTTCCCCCATGTTCCGCCTCGCCCGGGTTCAGCACGCAGAATTCTTCGGGCGCGAGATGCTCGATGCTGTGGCCCGTGGCACCCAGATCATTCATCAGCACGACTTCGGAGAGATGGAGTTCGCTGGCCAAAGTGGCGGCATCAACGGTCCAGGGAAGATTCGTCGCTCGCACGCGATTCTCGATGACCGGCCCAGCCACTCCAAAGCCCGCGGCGCGCACGCGATTCCCTGCCAGGTGGGGCGCGGCCTGCCGCGAAAATTCGCGAACGATCAATTCGAACTGTGCAAAATCCTTGCTCGCAAATCTCTGCTTGTAAACGGAAGTGAGCTTCCCATTTGTTTCAGAGAAAAGCGCGAGATTGCACTTGGTACCGCCAACGTCCCCCGCAATGATCACCTATCCCCCTGTCGTGCTGCCGTTCGGTTGTGGTAGCCGGTCAAGATTTCATGGGTTGTGCCACTGCCTGTTGTCGCGTTCAAGCAACTGGTCTGATTCGCGCGGGCCCCAGCTCCCCGCTGGATATTCCGGAACCTTCGCGCTTCTCGCGGCGCTCCAAACATCAAGAATCGGATCGACTAGCGACCACGCAGCTTCCACGTTGTCCCCGCGATCGAAGAGCGTGGCGTCGCCGCGCAGGCAATCATGGACGAGCGTGGCGTATGCGCTGCGCGAGGCCTCGCCAAACCCTTCCTTGTAACTGAAATTCATCGTGACATTTCCAATGCGCATCTCGGTACCGGGACGCTTCGCGCCAAAGGAAACCGAGATGCCCTCTTCAGGCTGGATATTCAGAATCAGGCGATTAGGCTCAATCTCGCGTTCGCGAAACACGATATGCGGTGCGCATCGAAATTGAATCATGATTTCCGTGCTGCGTTTGGCCAGTCGTTTGCCCGTCCGCAGATAAAAAGGAACGCCCGCCCAGCGCCAGTTGTCAATCAGCAATCGCGCGGCAACAAACGTTTCTGTTCGAGATGTTTGGCTCACCCCGGGTTCCTCGCGATATCCGGCCAATGCCTTGCCGTCCAGTTGGCCCGGCGCATACTGCCCACGCACCACCGATTGCGCGACCATCTCCAAATCAAACGGGCGAATCGATTGCAGCACTTTGAGCTTTTCGTTTTGGACGGAGGTGGCGTCAAAAGAGGAGGGCGGCTCGACGGCCACGAGTGAAGTTAGCTGCAGCACATGGCTTTGGATCATGTCGCGCAGCGCGCCCGTGGTTTCGTAAAAACCGCCTCGGCGTTCGACTCCCAGCGTTTCCGCCGCCGTGATTTGTACGCAATCAACGTAGTTGCGGTTCCACAAAGGCTCGAAAATGCCGTTGCTGAACCGCAGCACCAGCAAATTCTGCACCGTGTCTTTTCCCAAATAATGATCGATGCGGTAAACCTGCTTCTCTTCGAAAACATTCAAAACAATCTGGTTCAGTTCCTTAGCGGTCGCCAGATCCCGTCCAAACGGCTTCTCAATAATGATGCGCACCCACGAGTTCGCCGAAGCCGGCCGCGCCAGCCCCGCCCGCCCAAGCTGCTCGACAATGTGCGGGTACACTTCCGGCGGCGTCGACAAATAGAACAGCCGGTTCCCCCCCAGCTTTTTTTCAGCCTCCAATTCCGCAAGCCGCTTCACGAGCTGCTCGTAAGCTTGCCGGTCCGCGTAGTCCCCCGAGTGGTAATGAAGGCAACTCGCAAACTCGTCCCACTGCTTCGGATCGATCGGTCCAATCTCGGACATGGTCTTCGCCGCTTCGCCCGTCGCCGCGCGAAAACTCTCGTCGCTCATGGGCGTGCGTGCAAAACCCACAATCGCATATCGTGGGCCCAGCGATTTGTGAGTCGCCAGATCGTACATCGCCGGAATGACTTTTCGTTTGGCCAAGTCGCCCGAGGCCCCAAACAGCACAACTGCACACGGTTCCGCCGTGCCCCCATAGAGACTTCCGGATCGATTGGTTTCCTCCGCCATGGTTCCCTCAGTTCGTTCGCTCGCGCGCTAGCCTCGCCAAACAGCGGGCGCGGAAAACTATACCTCAACGCCGTGATTTCTCAGCTCCGCCCGCAGTTTCTCCGCATTCTGATAATGAATCGCTCTCATCCCCAAACGTCCGGGACACTCCAGGTTGAGCAGCCGGTCGTCGATGAAGATGCATTGTTCCGGCGGTCGCTGCGTCACTTCGAGAGCCACGCGAAAAATCGTTTCCTCCGGCTTGCGCGAATGCACGTAGCAAGAACTGAAAAAAACAACAAATTCGCGGCGCAGATGAAACGCCTCGATGCGGTATTGATTCAGCTCCATCGGCTCGTTGTTGATGGATCCGATGAGGTACCTGCCGGTGCGCGCCGCATCCGCCAGCACCGCGCGAGTCTCCGGATACTCTTTCGACTGCGAGAAGATGAACGCCGTGAACTCTCCCCGCGTAAACGAGCGCGTCCGATAAAACAGCGTCCGGTCCAAATATTCATTCAGCGAAATGTGCCCGGAATCGAAAGCAGGAAAGGACAGATCGTGCCGGTCCTGAAACTCCTCGTAGTCGAAGTTAAAGCTTGCGGCCGCCTCCCGTCGCGAGTGCCGGTCCCAGCCGTTGGTGAGAATGACCCCGCCGATATCCCAGAAGAGCGTCGTGATCTCAGCCAAAGAGGCGGCACCTCCGATCGTGCCGTAAGGGTACCCATGATAAACGTTCCGGGTCAAGAAAACACGTTAATGGCATGTTTCAAACGTTTCAACCCTGAAGGCGGACGAAACCGATACAGCGCTTGGGCTAGTCCAATGAGACGCACAATGCACAAGTGCCCAGGCCGCATTCACGCGGCGAGTTGATCTGGCGATTCAGGAAAGTTGTCTATCGATTGGGGTTCGGCGTCGGTTTTGGCGCCGGATTTGGAGGCGCTTGCATCTCCGCCTTGGGCTGGATCGAGAGCAGCTCAACCTCGAAAACCAGCGTTGCGTTGGGTGCGATTCCGGGACGGCCCGCGGGTCCATAGGCAAGATCCGGAGGAATGAACAGTTGCCACTTCGATCCCACGGGCATTAGCTGCAGCGCTTCTGTCCAGCCTTTGATGATGCCCGTCACTGGAAACGTTGCCGGCTTGCCGCGCTTATAGGAACTGTCGAATTCCGTGTTGTCGAGAAACGTCCCTTTGTAGTTGCACATAACCGTGTCCGCGGCCGTGGGCTTTGGCCCGGTCCCTTCAACGAGAACTTTGTACTCCAACCCGCTCGGCAGCGTCACAACGCCCTCTTTCGTTTTGTTTTCGGCCAGAAACGCATCGCTTTCTTTCTTGTTGGTCTCTGCTTCTGCTTCCACCTTTTGTTCATGCTTTGCCTTAAGATCAGCCTGCAACGCGGTCATCGCAGCTTTGGCTTCGTCGTCCGTCAACAGCGGCTTGGCATCAGCTAATCCGTCTTTCATGCCGCGCAGCAAAATGCTGGGATCCACGTCCACGGAATCTTTGCGCATGCTCTTGCCAATATTTAGTCCGATGGCGTAGCTCGCCTTGTCCTTCTGCGTCGTCAGCGTCAGAGTGGTCGGTTTCCTTTTCGCAGTAGTAGTCCCGGTCTTCGCCATCGAGGGCTTGGTGGACTTGGCGGCGGGAGCCTGCTGCGTCGTCGCGGGCGGAGTCTGCTGCGCTTGAGCAGAGCCAAGCAAGATCATCCCCGCGGCAATTCCTGTTACTCCAAAGATCAATGGTTTTCGCATAGCTGTATTGTCACATCCGTTCCCCGATTCCGCAAACCGCCATTCTTCTCCGCGGGTATGAACAGTTAATGAAGCCCGGATAAACGTGCAGCTCTGGCGTGCTCGGCCGTCGTGGCCCGGACATCGTGGCCCAAACCTGCTCGCCAAGACTATGCAATTCGCCGGACTTGCAGTATGTTGAGAATTGACAATCTTAACGAGGTGCAACGAATGGCGAACGAATCCTGCGATCCGGCTCAGGCTCCCGGCGAGCCGGCTAAGCCTGGAACGCGCATGGTCATGTGCGTGAAATTCGGCAAGGAATTGCCGGGCCTCGACCGCATTCCCTGGAGCGGCGAGCTGGGCAAGCGCGTCTATGAAAATGTCTCCAAGGACGCGTGGAAACTGTGGATCGAGCACTCCAAGATGATCATGAATGAGTACCGGCTGAATCCGATCGACCCCAATTCTCAAAAAATCATGGGCGAACAACTCGAGCAATTTTTCTTTGGAGAGGGCGCCAAGCTTCCCGAGGGCTACGTGGCTCCCAAGGCCAAGGGCTAATTCCCTGCTGCTGGCAGGCGGCCGGTCGCCGGATGTTCGACTGGCAAACGCGCGCGCAGATCAAAGTGTAATTTCTCATGCGCCGCACGGATCGCTTCCTCTACTTCCCCCGGCGTGCTGGCTCGCGCGAATAAAAAACCTAAATAACTCGACCCCTCCGGCCACGCCGCGATGTAATCATGCAGTCGCGCGGTAATTTCCAGCGAGGTAATTCCGGGAATGTTTCGCGCGGCGTCTTCTCCTTCAATTTTTTCAAGCACGCCGCTTTGTGGAACCGGAATCATCATCACGCCGGAAGCTGATGGTTCGCGCGGCCAATCTGTCCCAGACAGTCCGAGCGCCTGGCACAAAAGTAATTCTTCGAGCCCAACGGGTTGGCTTGCTGAATCTGGCGCGAACCGCAGCGCACGAGCGCAATGCCCGCCGATGGGCCGCGGCGCAACTTCGAGCGGCCAAACACCGTCCTCATTGATACGAAATTCCGCATGAACCGGACCGTGCGAGAGTCCGAGCGCGCGGGCCGCATCCACTGCACATCGCTCGATTTCCCGCTGCTGCGCGTCGGAAAAACGCGAAGGCGTTACGTAGATAGTCTCTTCAAAATGGGGACCCTCGAGCGGATCAGGTTTGTCAAAGATCGCGAGGATGCGCAACTGGCCATCCGTAAGCAAACCTTCCACGGCGACTTCTCTTCCCGGAATGTATCCTTCGGCCAAAATCTGATCGAGATTTGGTTCTCGCGTCGCGAGAATCTCCGGCGAGTCGAGCAAGCGCCGAATCCGCGCCGCGGCGGCGATAAATTCTTCGCGTGAATTCGCGCGAACCACGCCCTGGCTCGCCGAAAGCGAAAGCGGCTTCAGAACGCAAGGATACTCGATACCAAGGAGAGAAGGCTCCGGCACGGGATGCAGCGGAACGGCGCGAAACCACGGCACTCGCAGTCCCGCTTCGCGAAAAACTTTGCGCATCCTCAATTTGTTGCGGCAAGCTTCGACAGATGCGGGATGGTTGTACTGGATACCAAGGCCACGCGCGACGTAAGCAGCAGTGAGAGCGGGACGGTCGCCAAGCGCAAGAATTCCTTCGATATTTAGATCGCGCGCTGCTTCCAACACTGCAGAGGCGGCGGCGTCTGCCGACTCGAAATGAACCGGAATGGCGCGATCGCCCCAGGGATCATCCAGTTGGTGGCAACGATCGGTGACAAACACGAGATCGACGCCAAGCTTTCGAGCGGCTTCATCGAAGCTGCGTGTTTGATAACCGAGTTTCGCGGTAAAGAGGAGAAGTCGCTGCATCTGCTATTCGCCGGAATGGTTCACGGGCTTCCCGCTTAGACGTAGCTGCCGGTCACGGGCATCGGTTCTTCCACCTTCTTTGTGACTTGCCCGATGGAAACAAACTGCTCGCGCGTCGGCTCCGCGCAGCAATACCACGGCTCGCTCAGAAACGGAATCGCAACCTCCAGGGTTTGCATCGGCCGAATATTCGGAGCTTCGAGCCCAGCCGCGGTATGTGCCGCTTTCCAGATGCGCTCAAAAACGATGGAACGGGATTCTTTTCTTCGATCGCCATCCGCAGCAATTGCTTGTACTGTTTCGCTCAGCGCATCCATGCGCGGATCAGCGTGCTTCCACGGATAAAAGAGCGATTGCGGATCGAATGGACCCAGATTTCGCCGCACTTCTTCCAATTCAAGCAGGCGTGAACCCTCCGGAATGAGCAGGCGGATGCCAAGTTGAATGGGAGCGACATTTTCGATCAGAGATTCGGCGTGAATCACGCGGAGAAGGTCGAGATAACTTTCCAGGGTCGTCCACTGCGTGAAGGGCACGAACGTCGGGTGAAGAATCATGCCGAGCGCGCGAAAAGCACGGACAACGTGCAGAAAATCTTCGCGCGTGTGGCCCTTGTCCAGCACGCGGAGCACGGCGTCATCCAGATATTCGACGGCGCTGATGACGAAGAGGCAGCCGGTCTCCTTGAGGTTGGCCAGATGCGCTTCATATTTTTTCAAGTGCTCAATTTTAATGGTCGTGTCGTAGGTTACGCCGGGAAATTCGCGGTGGAATTCCTCGACAAGTTCCAGTGCGTGGCGAATGCCGTTGAAGAAGTCCGGATCGCCGAAGGAAATATGCTGCGCGCCCGCGGCCACTTGCTGGCGAACGTCCTGCATGACGACGTCGCGGCTGACGATGCGAAAAACGCCTTTGTAAACGGGGACGATCGGGCAATGCCGGCAAAGGTGTTTGCAGCCGCGGCTAGCTTCCGTTGAGCCCACAAGACGGAATCCGCCGCCGGGAAGGACGAGATGAGCGTACTTCTCGATGGGCGGAAAGCCGGAGCGATCCGGAACTTCAAAAGAGAGGCGCTCGAGCGAGACGACGGGCTCGGGCGGCAAAGTGTGTTCTGCTGTCGCGCGATCCTCGCTTTGCAGGCGCTCCGCGAGATGCACGAGTTCGCTCTCGAATTCTCCGCCGAGAATGGTTATCACTCCAAGCGTTCGCAGATAGTCCACATTCATCGGCGCGTACAAACCATAACAGCATAGATGAGCACGCGAATTCAGGGTGCGCAGGCTGGGGATAAGCTTCGCAGCAAGGCGAGTGGCCGTGTGCATCGGCAAATAAATGGCGATCAATCCTGCGGCGTGAATCGCAACTTCATCCAGCGATTGGCGGGAAAGATCGAGGCACACCACTTCATGGCCGCGCTTGCGGAGCCAGGCCGCCGGCGACGCAAGTCCAAAGGGCTGGCGACCCAATTCGTAGGTCGAGATGAGCACGATGTTCAAGGTGTATCCAGTATAACTGGCTGTCCGCCGCAAAGAATCGTTTTCGGTTATCATAGAAGTTCGTTGACTTGACGGAGAGGACCGAGAGAATGGCCATCGCTGCGGGAAATTCCTTTGGAACACGAGACAAACTGAACGTTGGAGCGCAATCCTTCGACATTCACCGGCTCGAGTTTCTTGAGAAGAAGATTTCATGCCATTTGCCGAAGCTGCCATTTTCCTTGCGCATCCTTCTCGAGAATCTCTTGCGTTGCGAGGACGGGCGATTTGTGCGGCCCGACGATATTCGCGCTCTGGCGAATTGGACTCCCGGAGCGCCGGAAAAAGAGATCGCGTTCATGCCCGCGCGCGTGCTGCTGCAGGATTTCACGGGCGTGCCCGCGGTCGTCGATTTGGCCACGATGCGCGAAGCCATCAAACGGATGGGTGGCAATCCGCGGCTGATCAATCCGCTTTTTCCCGCGGAGTTGGTGATCGATCATTCGGTGCAAGTCGACAGCTTCGGCAAAGCGAACTCCTTTGACCTGAATGCCGAGCTGGAATTCCAGAGAAATATCGAGCGCTATGCTTTTCTGCGCTGGGGACAGAAGGCGTTTCAAAATTTCAAAGTCGTGCCGCCGGATACTGGAATTTGCCATCAAGTGAATCTCGAATATCTCGCGCGCGTGGTTTGCGCCATGCCTTCCGGAAACCGAGTCGAGGCGTATCCCGATTCCGTTGTCGGCACGGATTCGCACACCACCATGGTGAATTCGCTTGGCGTGTTCGGCTGGGGCGTGGGCGGCATTGAAGCAGAAGCAGCGATGCTGGGCCAGCCGTCCTCGATGCTGATTCCGGATGTCGTCGGATTCCGCCTGCACGGGAAGCTTCGCGAAGGCGCGACCGCGACGGATTTAGTGCTGACAGTGACGGAAATGCTGCGAAAGAAAGGCGTCGTCGGCAAATTCGTCGAGTTCTGCGGCACCGGCCTTTCCAGCTTGAGCATTCCGGACCGTGCAACAATCGCGAATATGGCGCCAGAATATGGCGCGACGATGGGCTTTTTCCCGGTCGATGCGGAGACACTGGCGTATTTGCAGTTCACGGCGCGCAGCTTCGAGCAGATCGCGCTCGTCGAAGCCTATTGCAAGGAGCAGATGCTCTTCCGCACGGATGATATGGCGGATCCAATTTTCAGCGACAAACTGGAATTGGATCTCGGCAGCGTCGAGCCGACTGTGGCGGGACCGAAGCGGCCGCAAGACCGTGTTTTGCTGCGCAATGCGAAAAGTTCGTTCCAAAAAGTTCTGGAAGGCACGTCCGAGAAGCATATCGCCGTGCGGAATAACGGCGACTCGTTCGATCTCTCGAGCGGCGCAGTGGTGATCGCGGCGATTACGAGTTGCACAAACACTTCGAATCCTTCACTGATGCTGGGAGCGGGATTGCTGGCGAAAAAAGCGGTTGAACGCGGGCTGCACGTGAAGCCGTGGGTGAAGACCAGCTTCGCGCCGGGCTCGAAAGTAGTGAGCGATTATCTGGCCGCTTCGGGGCTGATGAGCTACCTCGAAAAATTGAGTTTTCACCTCGTTGGATATGGCTGCACGACGTGCATCGGAAACAGCGGGCCGCTTCCGGAAGCGATTGGCGCGGCGATTAAAGACAACAACCTGATGGCTGTGGCCGTGCTCAGCGGGAATCGAAACTTTGAAGGGCGCATTCATCCGCTGGTGCGCGCGAATTATCTGGCTTCGCCGCCGCTGGTTGTGGCGTACGCGCTCGCGGGACGCATGGACATGGATTTGACGACGGAATCCCTGGGCGCGGACACGGCGGGAAATCCCGTTTATCTGCGGGACATTTGGCCGACGCCGCAGGAAATAGAAAAAACCGTGCGCGAATCGGTGACGAGCGAGATGTACCGCAAGGAATACAGCAACGTATTCGAAGGCGATGCGCACTGGAAATCGATGCCTGTTCCGGAAGGCGATTTGTACAAATGGGATCCGAAGTCCACATACATCAAGCAGCCGCCATTTTTCGAAAACATGCCGAAGACGCCGCCGGCGCTCGCGGATATTCACGGTGCGCGCGTGCTGGCTGTTCTTGGCGATAGCGTGACGACGGATCACATATCCCCGGCGGGATCGATTGCGATCGATTCGCCCGCGGGAAAATATTTGATTGCGAATGGCGTGAAACCGCATGAATTCAATTCCTACGGAGCGCGACGCGGAAATCATGAAGTGATGATGCGCGGCACGTTTGCGAATATCCGCCTGCGCAATCAGCTCGCTCCCGGAACCGAAGGTTGTTGGACGCACTTTTTGCCGGGCAACGAGAAAATGACGATTTACGATGCCGCCGTGAAATATCGTGAAGCGGGAGTGCCACTGGTGGTGATTGCGGGCAAAGAATATGGCTCCGGATCGTCGCGCGATTGGGCGGCGAAAGGCACGCGGCTGCTCGGCGTGCGCGCCGTGATTGCGGAAAGTTATGAGCGCATCCATCGCAGCAACTTAATCGGCATGGGCGTGCTGCCGCTGGAATTCAAGGCCGGCGAAAATCGCGAGTCGCTCGGCTTGACGGGGCAAGAGGTCTTCGAGATCGAAGGCGTTGCTTCGCTCTCTCCAAAAAAGGCGATCACTGTGCGGGCCGAGTCCGATGATGGATCGACGAAGACGTTTGCTGCGATTGCGCGTGTCGATACGCCGGAAGAAGTCCTCTACTACCATCACGGCGGCATCTTGCAGTACGTTTTGCGACAGATGCTCTGAGTCTTGATCCACTCCTTCGGAGTTAACCTAACAGCGCGTGCGGCTTGGCCGTCTGCTTTCCTAAACTCCGACATTCACAGACTGAAGTCTGTGCCACCACTTTCCCTAGGTTCGGCCTTCGCGCTTTTGTGCAATGACGAGGCCACGAGGCGTCGGCAGGAGAAGCACGGAGATCAGGCCTTCAGCTTCGAGCTTTAGCGCGCTCTCGCGAACCGTTTTCATGAGCGAGCTCGCGTCGTGCATCAGGATGAGGCCGTGCGGGTTCATCTGCGGGAGAAATTTGCGGACCTCCTGCTCGCGGAGCGGCGCATCGCTATCGCAAAAAAGCAGGTCGATACGGCCTTCGACTTTGATGTCAAGGCTGGATTCGTGGCGCGCATCGATCCATTCCGCGAGTCCGGAAGATGCGAAACGTTTTTGTGCGGCGGCGAAAACTTTGGCGTCGTATTCGCAGGTGATGACGCGTCCGAAGCCGTTGGCTTTTAGGCCTTCCGCGAGGCGCAGCGTGCTAAGGCCGGAAAACGTGCCGGTCTCGACGATGAACTCCGGCTTGAGCGTGGTGACAATCGATTTCAAGAAATCCAGGACTTCGACTTCGGCGCTCATGGAATCGTACATGTGCCAGCGCTCGGGATGCGGACATTCCGGCGTGGGACGATGATATTCCGGCTGGAGGACGTCGCCGATCGAGGTGATGTGCTCGACTATGCGGTGCTCTTTTTTGAGGCCGTGAAATTGGCTTTTAAGACGCCAAAGTAACACCGCGCCGAGGAGGATCGAAACAACGCTGGCCGTCTGGGCATTGGACATGCCGAAGAACGAGCGCGGATTGATGCGAATAATTTCCACTAGGAAGCGGGCGAGGCCCGTAAGGATGAGGTAGTTGCAAAAAATTTCGCCTTTCGCTTTCGGGCCTTTGAGAGCTTTCGTGCCCATGTGCCAAAGAAATGCGGCAATGGCTAGCCAGATGAAAAATTCATAAAGCGGCGTGGGGTGCACGCAGCAGTTCGCCGGCCAGCCTTGCTGCACGCACGTTTCCGTGGTGGGGACAAGGCCGTTTGGAAAGCTCATGCCCCAGGGGAGTTTCGTCGGAATGCCGTAGTCGCCATCGCCGGAGAGCAGGCAGCCGATGCGGCCGATGGCGTAGCCAACGCAGGCCGCGGGCGAACAGATGTCGAGAAATTCGAGGACGGGGATTTTCACCCAGCGCGCCAAAATCACCAGTGCGATAAATCCGCCTAAGAAGCCGCCGAACCACGCGAAGCCGTAACGGCTGACGAGCTGCGGCCACGGGTTGGCGAAGAAATCGTGTGGACTTTCGAGGACGTGGTAGAGCCTTGCGCCGATCAGGCCGGCGAGTCCGGCGATGCCGATGATGAGAAAACCTTCGTCTTTTTCGTTTCTGGCGGAAATGCTTTTGAGCTGCGAGCGGCGGCGGTTGAAGTCGGCTTGCAGCACGTAGGCCGAGACGAGCATCGCGGTGGCGACCATGAGGCCGAAGGTTGGAATCTGGAGTGGACCGAGATGGAGGAAAGGGATCATGAACTTAGCGCGCTGCGCGCATCGCAGAGTATACATGACGCTATGGGCGCGCACGGAATGCGGAATGGGTTCGGCGCGGTACGGGATGTCACCGGGCCCGCGAGCGAGGTTGGAGCGCGCTATAGAGAGAGCTTACTTCGCTTCTGCGGGTTGTGTGGTGGCTGGTTCCGGTTCGGGCGGCAGGACAGCGGGAGCCGGCACGGCGCGGGGGAGTGTGGTTGGGCTAAAGTGACGGGGAATGGGGATTTTACGCAGAGGTCGCGGAGAGCACAGGGGACGCGGAGAAGAGAAGCCGACTTCTTGGTGCGCTTGCGATGACGATTACGTGAGGACGGGGGCGGGAGCGGGACGGCGGTGGAGGATGGCGCCGATTAGGAGCCAGATAGCTAGGGCGATCCATTCGGAGGGGGTGAAGTGGCCGGGAAAGGCGGGGATTAGCTTCATCAGCACGAGCAGTAGGGAAACGCAGATGCCGAGGGTTGTGATAAGGCGCAGGCGGAGACGGGGCTCGACTAACCAGAAGGAGAGGCAGGCGGCTAGCCAGCCTAGGGCGGAGGCCATGGAGCCGACTTCGGTGATGGGGACGAGGATGGAATCGCCGAGGAGTAACGCGATTAGAGTGCCTGCGGTGATGGCGATTACAGCGGCGGAGGGCGTCAGAAACCGCGCGTGGATGGTGGCGAAGCGCGGAGAGACGGTGCGACGGCGGGCGTAAGCAAACAGAAGACGGGTGGAGGCAGCAAAATTGCCGTTGAAACATTGGAAGAGGCCGAAGAGGGACATGACGAGGATGAGTTGGACAATCCAATGGCGGCCGATGCCGTGTTCGAAGGCGACTGCAGTGGCGAAGCGTTTGCCGAGAAGAGATTGCCAGGGGGCGATATAGCCGACGGCCAAAATGCAGAGAGCGTAGAAGAGGGCGCCGACGCCGAGAGCCAGGCCGATGGCTTGCATGTAGCTGGCTGGGGGGAAGTCGGGATTGGCTTCTTCAGCGTATTTGGGAGCGGATTCGAAACCGGTGAGGAAATACGGAACGATTTGGAGAGTGAGGAGGATGGAGAGAAACGGAGTGGGGTGGAAGAGGGGATGGAGATTGGCGGGGGCGCCGCGAAAGCCGCTGATAGCGACCAGGGCGACGAAGATAATAAGGACCATGCTGGTCATGGCTTTCTGAAAGTTGGCACTGAGACGGATGCCGCGGTAGTTGATGGTGGCGAGGAGGAGGGTGAGCGCGATGCCGAGTAGGAGACGAGGGAGAAAGACAGGCTGGCCGGCGACATGGTAGAGCACGAAACGATCGAGCGAAGGAAAAATGTAGGCGGCGATTTTGCCGATGGCCACGGCTTCCCAAGGGCAAACGATGAAGTAGGCGAGGAGCATCATCCAGCCGGTGAAGTAGCTGACGAGGGGCGGGAAGACCTGGGCGGTATAGGCGGCTTCGCCGGCGGCGTCGGGGAGGCGCTTGACCCACTGCCCGTAGACATAGCCGACGGGAAGAAGAATGATGCCGCCGATGGCAAAACCGAGAGCCGCGCCGAGCGGGCCGCCGCGGTCGAGCCAGTCGTCCATGAGGACGAGCCAGCCGGTGCCGATCATGGTCCCGAGAGCGAGAGCGAAATAGTCGTGGAGGCGGAGTTTGCGGGCCAGGGCGGGCATTTAGAGTATGCAGAGCAGTTCGTAGAGGAGATTGGCGGCGAGGAGCGAAGTATTCTCGTGCGAGTCGCGCGGCGGGAAGATGCGCGCAAAGATCACAAAAGCCAGACCCACCGCGCAACAGGCAAAAGTGAGGGCCTCGAACGCTTGACGACGATGCAGACGGAAGGCGCGGAGCGTCTTAGGCACGGCGAGGCATATTAGTTTCGCGGTGCAAGGGAAGTCAACGCGTCTCAACCCTTGCAAATAACTTGGCCACAACAATTACAATAATCTCTCCTATACTGGTACTGGGAGGCGGAGTTTACGCAGCCTGCACGCGGCGTTCTCATCGGCAGAGCCCTTCTCAACAATCCCCTGTCCGCCCCTGTCGCCTGCTGGCCGGCCCGTCAATCCTGGAGTCCATTCATGCATGGAGGATCTGGAACCATGATGCGCAGAATCTTCGCGGCTTTACTCACGGCGGTATTGCTCAACCCAGCGATGATAGGCGCCGGTCCGTGGCGCAAGAGCGTTGACCGGACCGCGACCCCCATCAAGCACCTGGTCATCATCTTTCAAGAGAACGTCTCGTTCGATCACTATTTCGGAACCTACCCGAACGCCTTGAACCTTCCTGGTGAACATCCTTTTCATGCCGAGCCGGACACGCCTGCCGTGAATGGTTACAGTTCGGAGCTTTTGTCGCACAATCCCAACTTGAACCGCGCAAACGGCGCTGGCGCGGCAAACCCTTTCCGGCTGAGCCCGGAGCAATCCTCTACGGCTGATCAGGGCCATGGCTACACCGCGGAGCAGGAGGCTTTCGACGCGGGACGTATGGACCTTTTCCCAAAGTTCACCGGAGCCGGCGGAACAGCCAAAGGCAAAAAGGGTTCGCCCGAAGTTTTCAACACCAAGGGCCTGGTGCTCGGCTACTACGACGGAAATACCGTGACGGCGTATTGGAACTATGCACAGAATTTCGCCATGAACGACAATTCGTACGACACAATCTTCGGGCCTTCCACGCCGGGCGCCATTAACCTAGCCTCCGGACAGACCAACGGCGTCATCGACAACGTGAATGGCACGGGGGATTTGATCGCGGACGAAAACGGCGGACAAACGGACATCGGCGATGGTGACCCCATCGGGGACGTCTGTTCCACGCCGAGTGGAGAGAAGTTCACATTGGGCGGCAAGAATATCGGAGACCTTTTAAACGCCGCGGACGTGAGCTGGGGCTTCTTCGAGGGCGGCTTCGACCTCAACGTGAGGAATGCGAATGGCACGACCGGCTGCAAGCGGAGCACGGCCTCAGCCGTATCCGGTGTTAACGTGCCGGACTACATCCCGCACCACGAGCCATTTCAGTATTACGCCAGTACTGCAAATCCTGCGCACTCGCGTCCAGCCTCTATCTCGGAGATCGGACACGGTGGCCCGGCGAATCATCAGTACGATATCCGCGACTTTTTTGAGGTGGCGACGAAAGGCGATTTGCCAGCGGTCAGCTTCCTGAAAGCCCCGGGCTATCAGGATGGGCACGCGGGTTATTCCGATCCGCTCGACGAACAGAATTTCGTGGTGACGGTGATCAATTTTCTCCAGGCTAACGGCGAATGGGAGAGCACGGCGGTGATCATCGCTTATGACGATTCCGACGGATGGTACGACCATCAGCCGAGCCCGATTGTGAATCATTCGGCCACCGCCGCCGACGCCTTGTCGGGCGTTGGCCTCTGCGGCAAAGGCAGAAACGGTTCAATACTGGTCGGCATCGACGGAGCTAAAGCCCAGGGGCGCTGCGGCTATGGCCCGCGCCTGCCTTTCCTCGTGATTTCACCTTACGCCCGGAGAAATTTCGTGGACCACACCGTGACGGATCAAACCTCGATCATCCGTTTTATCGAGGATAACTGGCTTGGAGAAGAGCGCATCGGTGGCGGTTCTTTTGATTCCATCGCCGGCACGATCACGCACATGTTTGACTTCGATCATCTGCGCAAGGATATCCTTCTCAAACTCGATCCGCATACCGGCGAACCGCAAGTCCCCTAAGTTCTAGCCACCCGCGGCGGGCGATCGCGGGGATTCGTTCCACCCGAATTGAATACAACAGGCAGCGGGCGCACGAAGACAGATTCGCATGCCCGCTGTTTTTTGCGACAGGTGTCATACAATGACTTTCCGTTTCGCAGAGAGCAGACGTGCCGATCCATCGACGTGAATTTTTGAAGAAGAGCAGTCTCATGACTGGAGCGCTACTGACACGCCAAGTGGGGCACAAGGCCTCGGCCATCCAGGCACGTCCGGCGCTCGACCCGAACTCGCTGGCGCCGTTCGTCGATGCACTGCCTATTCCAGCAGCAGCGAAGAGTGTGGAGAAGCGGGCCAACCTGGCGAATCCTAAAGTCAAGATTCCGTATTACCGCGTCGCGATGCGGGCGTTTGAAACGAAAGTCCACCGCGACATGCAGCCAACGCGGATGTGGGGATTTGGCGGGATATTTCCGGGGCCGACGTTTGATCTGCACAGCGGAGAAGAGGTACTGGTCGAATGGGCGAACGAGCTTCCGCACGAACATTTTTTGCCGATCGATCACACGCTGCACGGAGCCGAGGCGGACAAACCGCAGGTTCGCGCGGTGGCGCACCTTCATGGAGCGAAGGTGGGGCCGGAAAGCGACGGCTATCCCGAGGATTGGATCGTGCCAGGAAAAGCGGCGGTCTATCACTATCCGAACGAGCAGGACGCGGCGATGCTGTGGTATCACGACCACGCGATGGGGATTAATCGCCTGAACATTTTTGCGGGTCTCGTGGGTGCCTACATTCTTAGGGATGACGCCGAAGAAGCATTGCATTTGCCCAGCGGCAAATACGAGATTCCGCTGGTGATTACGGACCGAATGTTCGACAAGGATGGTCAGCTCTATTATCCGGTTTCCAACAAAGCAGAATCGCCGTGGATTCCTGAGTTTTTTGGCGACGCGAATTTGGTGAACGGAAAATTGTTCCCGTTTCTCGAGGTTGAGCCGCGCAAATACCGTTTTCGGGTGCTGAACGCTTCGAACGGGCGGTTCTACCGGCTGGCTCTTTCGAACAAGCAAACGTTTCAGCAGATCGGAACGGATCAAGGGCTGCTGGCCGCGCCCGTCCCCGTGCAAAAAATAGTGATCGCGCCGGGTGAACGGCTCGACCTTATCATCGATTTCAAGGAGAGCGCGGGAGCCAAAATCGTTCTTAGCGACGATTTCGTTGCCGTGATGCAGTTTCGGGTTTCAAAAGCCGCGGTGAAAGACGACAGCGTTTTGCCCGTGAAGCTTCGCACGATCGAGAAGCTGCAGGAATCCACCACGGCCAAGACGCGGCAGCTCTCGCTCGATGAAGTGGATGACCTGGTGCAAAATCCAGTGAAGATGCTTTTGAACGGGCATGGCTGGCATGATCCGGTGACGGAAAATCCGGCGCTGGATTCGACGGAGATATGGAGTTTTGTGAATCCGACGGACGATTCGCATCCGATTCATTTGCATTTGGTGAGATTTCAGATTTTGGACCGGCGGAAGTTCGAAACGTTTGGATATTTGACGCGCGGTCAGATTCGATACACCGGGCCGGCAGAGGCTCCGGACGCGGCCGAGGCAGGGTGGAAGGATACTGTGCGAGCGGATCCGGGAATGGTGACGAGGATTATCGCGAGGTTCGAAGGATACGCTGGGCGGTATGTGTGGCACTGCCACATTTTGGAACACGAAGATAATGAGATGATGCGGCCGTACGACGTGGTTGCACAGAAGTAATCCTGGCTGAGAATTACCACGCAGTTTTTTTCCAGGCGGCGATTGCATTGATTTCCGGCCCTGCCGGATGGCCCACTGTTCCACGCGCAAAGCCCGCTGTCCGCTTCCGGTGGACGCCGGGAATGCTGTCCTGAGCTGCGACTATGTACTAAACTCCGGGAGCCATGAAATACCGAAAGCAAATCAAGCTGTGTGCGCGGCTTGCCGCACCCTATTGCATCACCAAAGGGAAAGAATTCCGTTTGAAGGACTGCAAGACGAACGAGACCGGTGACGTGAAAACCCCGGAGCAGGGCCAAGAAATTATCGACAAGCGCGCCGGTCTGCTCAGCAATTTACAAGAAAAGCTTTATGCGGAGGATCGCTGGGCGCTGCTGCTGATTTTTCAAGGGATGGACGCGGCGGGGAAAGACGGCGTCGTAAAGCACGTGATGTCCGGGGTGAATCCGGAAGGATGCCACGTTTTTTCTTTCAAGACTCCAAGCGCCGAGGAGTTGAACCACGATTATTTGTGGCGTGTGCACAGCCGTGTTCCGGAGCGGGGCAAGATTGGAATATTTAACCGGTCGTACTACGAGGAAGTTCTGGTAGTGCGCGTTCATCCCAAGCTCCTGCGAGCCGAGAAGCTGCCGGACGCAATACTCACGAAACATATCTGGGAGAATCGCTACGAGGACATCAACGCGTTTGAACATTATTTGACGCGGAACGGCGTGGTGATCCGGAAATTCTTTTTGCATGTTTCGAAGAAAGAACAGAAGAAGCGATTTCTGGAGCGACTCGAGGATTCGAAGAAGAACTGGAAGTTTTCGATGGCGGACGTCAAGGAGCGCGGGTACTGGAAGGATTATCAGGAAGCGTACGAAGAGATGATCCAGAATACGGCGACGAAACATGCGCCGTGGTATGTGATTCCCGCGGACAACAAATGGTACACGCAACTGATCGCGGCTTCGGCCATAATCACCGCGCTCGAAGAACTGGATCTTTCCTTCCCTGATGTGGATGAAGAAGAAAAAAAGAAATTAGAGAGGGCGCGCGAATCGCTGCTGCACGAAAAGGAGTGAGCGCCGCCACACTCTGATCTGCCGGGGCAAGCGGCAATGCGGCAGCACATGCCGCGGCCAATAGGAAATGCGCCGGCGAGACGATCCGGTGGTAAAATGGAGCGGACGGCGACGCGCCTGGCGCGATTTTACAAGCGAAAGGGGCAAAGATGGCGAAGCCGATCGAGCTGGAAATTAATGGCAAGCGTTATCCGGTCCAGTCCGATCCGGAAACGCCTCTGCTCACCGTACTCCGCGACGAACTCGGACTGACCGGCACCAAATACGGCTGCGGCGAAGGACAATGCGGCGCGTGCACCGTTTTGCTTGCCGGAGCGCCGCGACGTTCGTGCCAGATTCCCGTGAGCGCGGCCGCTTCGAGACCTATCACGACCATTGAAGGGCTTGAGAAGGAAGGGCACCTGCATCCGGTGCAACAGGCGTTTCTGGATGCGGGCGCGTTTCAGTGCGCGTATTGCACTTCGGGGATGATTTTGAGCAGCGTGGGCCTGCTCTCGACAAACCCTAATCCTTCTTCGGCGGAAATTATTCAATTCTTACAAGGCAATCTATGCCGCTGCGGAACGCATCCGCGGATCCTCGAGGCGGTGCATCAAGCGGCCAAGTCGATGCAGGAGCGCGCCCGATGAGCGGGCCTTCCGTAACCTTCGTGCCGGAGCCGGAGCGCTACGAATTTCGAGCGGGGCCGACGCACCATTTCGAACTGGCGCGCCGGGATTTCTTTAAATTTCTTGGAGCGGGGATTGCCGTTTTCGCGGTGACGAAAAAATCGCTCGCGGCGCAGGAGACTGCTCCTACACATGGGTTCCACCACGAGGACCTGCCTGAGGATATCGCGGCGTGGCTGCACATCGGCGAAGACGGGAAAGTGACGGCGTTCACGGGCAAGGTCGAGATTGGACAAAATATAAGGACGTCGCTGGCGCAAACGGTTGCGGATGAGTTGCGCGTGCCGTTTGAGAGCGTGACGATGGTGACGGCGGATACGGCGCTGACGCCCTTTGATTTCGGGACGGTGGGCAGCCGCTCGATGCCGACGATGGCTCCGCAACTTCGCCGCGTGGCTTCCGCGGTGCGCGATTTGCTTGTTGCGGCAGCGGGGAAAGAGTGGAACGTCGCGGCGGAAGGACTTACCGCGGCAAACGGAAAGGTTAGCGATCCGGAGACGGGGCTCTCGCTGGCGTATGGAGAATTGGCGCGCGGAAAGACTTTGGCGCAAAACCTTCCCGCGGAAGATCCGGTTACGCCGCCGGATCAATGGACGATTGCGGGGAAACCGATTCCGAAAAAGGATGCGCGGACGTTTGTTACTGGCGAACATCAGTACACGCCGGATTTGCGGCGTCCGGGAATGCTTTACGGCAAGGTGCTTCGGCCTCCTTCGTTTGGCGCGACGCTGACTTCCTATGATGCGAAGGACGCGCAAGCGATGAACGGAGTGGTGATCGTGCGGGACGGCGACTTCATCGGCGCGGCTGCCGGCCATGAACGAGACGCGCAAAAGGCGGTTGAAGCGATTCGGACGCAGTGGAAAGAAGTCCCGCAGCCGTCGAGTAAAGAGCTTTTTTCGTACCTGAAAGAAAATGCGAAGCCGGGCGGCGACGAGCGCTCACGGCATATCAAGGGATCGATGAAAGAGGGCCTGGCAGCGGCGGCGCACCGCTTGGACGCGACGTACACTGTCGAGTTCATTGCGCACGCTCCGCTGGAACCGCGGGCGGCGGTGGCCGAATGGACGGATGGAAAACTCACGGTGTGGACTGGCTCGCAGCGCCCGTTTGCGGTGCGCGATGAGCTGGCGGACGCTTTTCACTTGCCGGGAAATAGTGTCCGGGTGATTGTGCCGGATACCGGTGCGGCATACGGAGGCAAACATACCGGAGACGCGGCGCTCGAAGCGGCGCGGCTGGCGCGCGCGGCAGGACGTCCTGTCAAGCTGGTGTGGACACGCGAGGAAGAGTTTACGTGGGCGTATTTTCGTCCCGCGGGGGTGATGGAGATCAAGAGCGGGATTGCGGCGGATGGCACACTCACGGCTTGGGAATTTCACAATTACAATTCGGGAATGTCGGCCATTGATACGCCGTATGACGTTGCCAACCAGCACATCGAATTTCATTCGACGAAATGCCCCTTGCGGAGCGGTTCTTATCGCGGGCTGGCGGCGACGGCAAACTTTTTTGCCCGAGAGAGCCACATGGATGATCTGGCTCGCGCGGCGCAGATGGATTCGCTGGAATTCCGGTTGAAGAATCTTTCCGATCCGCGGCTAAAGGCTGTATTTCAGGCTGCGGCGAAGTCTTTTGGCTGGCCGGGCAAAAAAACAAAGGACGGACAAGGATTCGGCATTGCCGGCGGCCATGAAAAAGGCGGGTACGTGGCAACCTGCGCTGATGTCGCGGTGGACGGCACTTCCGGCGCAGTGCGCGTGGTGCGACTGGTCACAGCATTCGAATGCGGCGCGATTGTAAATCCCGATGGATTGCGCAATCAGGTGATTGGCGCGAATATTCAGGGACTGGGCGGCGCGCTTTACGAGGCGATTGCGTTCGAGAACGGGCGCATCACAAATCCTCATTTTGCGAGCTATCGCGTTCCGCGGTTCCGGGACGTTCCGGAGGTCGAGGCAGTGCTGCTGGATCGCAAAGACATTCCGTCGGCGGGCGCTGGCGAAACGCCGATCATGGGAGTCGCGCCGGCTGTCGGCAATGCTGTTTTCGACGCCACGGGCACGCGCCTGCGAGGGCTCCCCATGGTGCCGAATGGCCTGCCAGTTACCAAGGCTTAGAGTCCATCCAAGATCGTAAAAGCAAAAGCGGAAGCGAGCGGGCTGTTCCACAGTGAACTGCTTGAATGGCTTTGTCCCGACCTGGGAATCTCTGGTTACGCGCCCGCGCCGACTTCGCAAGTAACATACTTATTTTCAATAGATTAAACCCCGCTCAGGTAGGTCTGTCTGGCCTCACTCTTGCCCCAGAAGTTTAGGGGTCTTTGTGTTTTTCAATCTTGCCCATGGATTCGCACGGCTGGCTGCGGTGTGCTTTGCCCGTTGGCTCGGCAAGAACGAGAGCGTTTGCGGGCGTCGCAGACGGCCACTTCCTGATCCATGGACGCCGCTTTTCCTTTTGCGGCAGGCCCGGCCTGGACTCGTCATTCAAGGGGCGAGCGAGCTGATGGCCGGCGAGAGTCCGGATTTTCTGGCAAGCGGCGGCACAATCGATTTCCTCCTTACCGAAGACAAGCTGCAGTTTGAGGTGAACTTGGGGGCGGCGAACGACGCGCGTATTCACATCCGATCGAACATGCCGGTTCTGGCCAGGCATATTGTCACACAGACGGAAGCGGCGAAAAGCTAGCGTACCTTCTTCGCACTGAAATTGCGGTGGATTCTCAAGAAGAGGATCGAAGATATGGGCGAAACAATAAAACAAAATGGGGAAAATGTTTCGGAACCAGCCTGGAACTTAGCTGAGCTGCTCGAAAGAGTAGACAACGACCGGGAACTGATCAGGGAGCTCCTCACTATTTTCAGAGAGGACTTTCCGCGAACGCTTCAGTCTCTGGAAACAGCCGTGTCCGCCGGGGACTTGAAAAATTCGGCTGCACTGAGCCATACGCTCAAGGGAATGCTTGCAAGTCTTGGCGTGACACGCGCGGCGGCGGCGGCGGCGAAAATTGAAAAGATGGCCTCCGCATCGGCCGAGAAAGAATCGCTAAAAGAAGCGTTCAAGGCCTTGCGACACGAAGCCGACACACTCATGCCGGAACTGGAAGCCTATGTGACGGAGGTGCCTCGTTGAAGATTCTGATCGCTGACGATGACGTGCTCTCGCGCCGACTGCTGGAAAAAACGCTGGAACGCTGCGGATACGAAGTTACTGCGGTGGAGAACGGCAAGCAGGCCCTCGAGCAACTTTGCAAGAAGGATGCCCCACGGCTGGCATTGCTGGATTGGGTGATGCCGGAGTTGGACGGGCCGGGAGTGTGCCGGGCGGTGCGCACGCGTTCGGACCATGCGTACGTCTACATGGTGCTGCTCACGTCGAAGGGCTCGAAGGAAGAGACCGTGCTTGGCCTCGAATCAGGAGCGGATGACTATCTGACAAAGCCCTTCAATGCCGAAGAATTGCGCGCACGACTACGAGTGGGAGAGCGGATTCTGCTGTTGGAGGATCGTCTGGTGGAAGCCCGCGAAAACATGCGTTTCAGGGCGACGCATGACCCGTTAACCTCATTGCTGAACCGCGGGGCGGTCATGGATTTGCTCGGCCGGGAACTTCTCCGGTCGCGCCGCGAGAAGAAATCCACCACCATCCTTTTGGGCGACATCGATCACTTCAAGCGCGTGAACGACACATACGGGCATATCGTGGGTGACGAAACCCTAACGGAAATAGCCAATCGGCTTCTGGACAGCGTGCGATCCTATGACTTCGTGGGACGTTATGGAGGAGAGGAATTTCTGATCGTGTTGAATAACTGCGACCCGAACTACGCTCCTGGCCGGGCGGAAGAAATCCGGAGAGCCATCTCGAAGCGTACCGTGCAGACGGCGAAGGGGCCTCTCTCTCTCACCATGAGTTTTGGAGTGCTATTGAGCTCGGACTGGGGATCGACACCGATGGATGAACTTCTGCATGAGGTGGACGCTTCACTCTATGAGGCAAAGGCCGCCGGCCGCGATTGTATGCGCATAGCGAGGCCGAAACCAAAAAGCGAGGTGCTGCCCGAAGTGTTGCCCGAAGTATTGCCGGAGTCCGCTCGGAAAATGCACTGAGCAAAGGCCGCGGGAGGCTCCCAGAGGGCCTTCGCGAAATTACACTCCGGTGGATTTTGGCTTGGCTTGGCTCATCATTTGCCGCATTGCCGCGCTGGAACCCGGCGCTTTCTTTTCCCGCCAGGCTTCAAGCCGAGTGCAAGTGGCTTCGATATTCATAAACAATTGCGGATTTTTGAATGCGGTTCGCCAGACGGGCACGACGGAATGCATCCGATCCCAAACCACCCAGATCTCTCCGTTACTCTCGAAAAAAAGTTCATCGTTGATGAGCCCGCGGTTGACGATACTGGCGACCATTTCCCAGTAGCTGATCACCATGCGAATGAAGGTATCTTCTTCGCCTCCCTGCGGATATTTTTGCACCATGTCTTCGGGAGACATGGGATGGAAGTGCTCGAGGAACCAAGAGCGCGCTTCCCGCAGACGCGGTTCACGTCGCAGGTCATATAGCCTCAGCATGAGGTTCACTTCGTCATAAGTGGTTTGGCTCATTTTGGGTTCTCCTTGCACTAATTTCCGGGCGCTGGTTTCGCTGCCTCTTGCGGGGAGGGAGAGGCGCCCGCCAGCTCCACACGTTGCACGCTGGAGAGAGGAATGCCTTGCCGCTGGAATTCGATTTGGATGCGGCGGCGAAGTTCGCGGGAGACTTCGTCCTGCCGGGTGGGCACGGTTCGTACTTGTAACCGAACCGTGGATGCGGATCGATCGAACCCTTGCACTCCGAGAATTCGTGGTCCATCGACGAGGGCCTGGGACCACGACGGATCGCCGCGCATCTCCGCGGCCGCGGATTCGAGCGCGTGCATGATCTTTTCGAGAGATATTTCCGGCGCGATGGAGATGTCCACAAAAGCCTGAGACCAATCGCGGCTGAGGTTGCTCACCGTGCGCACCTCGCCGTTGGCGATGGTAACGAGGGCGCCGCGGGCGTCGCGGACCACCGTGCGGCGAAGCGTCAAGTGCTCGACGCGCCCGGTTGTGTCCCCCACCTGAATCGTATCGCCAATCGCATACTGGTCTTCGAGAACGATATAAATGCCGCTAATTACGTCGCGAACGAGATTTTGCGCGCCGAAACCGACAGCAACGCTGGCAAGTCCTGCGAGGGTTAAGGCCGGAATTGGATTGATTCCGATTTTGTCCAGCGCGGTCAGTAGCGCAACAAACCACACCACTTTGCTCCCCGTGCTGTACAGCACGGCAGCGAGGGTGCGGGTTTGCAACTCGCGAGTCTGTGCTGCGCGACCCTGGGTGGCGGCAGGCTTGACCATCAAATTGGTCATCACGCGAAGAAATCGATTGACGAGCAGCGCGATGACAAATATCGCGAGGAGGTCGAGCAGGCTGGAAAGCGTAGATTCGGGCCAGTGAATAGGGAGACTGGTCATCGTTTTTTCGGGAAGTTGAGTATAACATTGGACGAGCGAGGATGCGCGTCGGAAGCGGGTTCAACGATCATCCGACGGAGTCTGGGAGAAGTAGCTATGTCCGATACGAGGCGTAAGTTTTTGACACTTCTGGCGGGCGCCGGGACGCTGGCCATCGCAGGCGCTGGCAATCTTGGCGCGCAATCTCGGCCGCAGGGGCGTCCTCAGCCCCCGCCGGACCCTTCCCAGCAAGATGCGGATGACACAACACCTCCTGGGGCCAAATCCCCGACCAAGATAATGCTCGAAGCGAATGAGAAAGACATCAAAAAAAACATCGAGAAGCTCTATGATCTGGCCACCGATTTGAAGGCGGAGGTGGAGAAGACGGATTCTTCCAAAGTGCTTTCGCTGACCTTGGTGAAAAAGGCCGAAGAAATCGAAAAACTGGCGCACGACATCAAGACGAGAGCGAAGGGCTGAGCGCGAAATCGGCCAATGGGTGAAAGAGGCACTGGAAAGCTCTATAGCGCGGAGACCGCGCACGCGTTAGAATTAGCTTTGGCGCGGAGGTTTTTGCATGGAAATGTTTGCGTCCTTCTTTTCTTGGGAACGCAAAAAGTGCGCCCGTAGCTCAGATGGATAGAGCGACAGCCTCCGAAGCTGTAGGTCGTGAGTTCGAACCTCACCGGGCGCGCCACTTAATTTTTGGATTTTTTTCAGCGACTCCCGAAAGCACGCGTGATCTGTTTCAAACTCGCCCTCACCACCGTGCGGAGCAAAACTAGGCCGTCCCGCTCGCCGGACGCGCACGATCCGTGGCACTACTCAAGCATTCAAGAACACCTGACCGCGGCGGCACGTTGAGCTCGCGAATTCACTCGATATCGCCGGAATCCTCCTCTGCCACCGACTTGGACACCAGATGAATTTCCGGCAGATTGGCGTCTTTAAGCTGACGGTTCAGCGTCGCGAGATCGGCAGTGTTTAGTTCCTTCCACTGCTTCGAGACGGCCGCGAAAGTTTTCTCCGTTTCTGCCGCCGCACTCATTTGCGCAACAGTGGGCGTGGCATCGGCTCGTGCGACTTCGCCACAGAGGCCGGCCGCTTCGCTGTTCGCGCGGCCAAGCGTCGGCTTCGGCGAAGGAGGCGCGAAGAAACCGCCCCCGCCGCCGAGAAGGACCGACACCTTTTTATCGAAAGCGGAAATTGCCTCTGCCAGTGCGCCACTCGCTTGCGGCGCGAGTTTCTCCAACTGTTCGTGAGCGGACTGCGCCTGCGTAACATCCTCCGTACTTTCCGTCATCAGCGAGGCGAGGCGGCTTTGCAGTTGGAACATTTTGACCAAGCCTTCATGAGGTGTCTTCACACGCGGATCCATCTTTACGGTCAGCAGTTCCCTGTAAGGGTGGCCGTCCACGACGAGCCGGACGGTGTATTGGCCCGGCAACGCGCTCGGTCCTTGCGGCACTCTCGGCGTGTCCCCGGGAACAGCGGCGCTCGGGTACCCAAATCGGGTCGACTCCGGCGTGGTGTAGTGAAGGTCCCACACCCATCGGTGCATTCCCGCGGAGGTCGAAAGAATTTTCGGCATGCGAACCCAATACGGCGGAATCAATTGAGTGGCGAGTTCTTCCTCGGTCAGCTCCGGCTTGTCGGTACTGGCGTAACGCCGCACGACCTTGGATTGTGCGTCGAGAATTTCCAGCGTAACGGCCCCTTCCGCGGGCTGCGCGAGGAAATAATCCACGATCGCCCCATCGGGGGGATTCTTTGCCGTCGGTTCGTCGGGAGGAATAGGCGTATCGGTGTTGGTGTCGCGCATGACGCGATAGGCTGACGCTGGTTTAAAAAGAAATGTCCCCGCATTTTTCATCGTTTCCGAAATTTGCCGCAGCGGCGTGATGTCGTCCAGCACCCAGAACGAGCGGCCGTGCGTCGCCACGATCAGGTCATCGTCGTGAATCCACAGATCGCGCATTGAGGAGTGCGGCAAATTCAGTTCGAGGCTCTGCCAGTGGTCGCCGTCATCAAAGGACACCCACACGCTCGTTTCCGTTCCAGCGAATAGAAGTCCTTTACGAACGGCATCTTCGCGCACGGTGTCAACCGCCGAATCATCCGGCAAGCCATTAATTATGGCAGTCCACGTCTTCCCCCCGTCGTGCGTTCGATAAATGTACGGATGCTGATCGTCTATGCGAGACCGGCTCACCGAGGCATACGCGGTCTCGTCGTCGAAGTGCGATGCCGCGATCTGCGTGACTTTGCTCCACGACGTCATTTCCGGCGGCGTGATGTTTTTCCAATGCGCCCCGCCGTCTCGCGTATTCCAAATCAAACCGTCGTCGGTGCCCGCCCAGATGGTATTCACGGATTTAAACGACGGCGCCAGTGAATAAATGGCGCCCCGGAGTTTTTCGACATGCGGATCCTTCGCGGCGTCGTTTCCAAGACTCGCGGGCACGTCATTGTGTTCGCGCGCGAGGTCGGGACTGATGGTTTGCCACGTATGTCCGCCGTCCGTCGTTTTGAAAAGAAAATTCATGGTGGTGTAAAGGATGTGCGGATCGATGGGCGAAAACATGATGGGTTGCGTGCGGTCGGCGCGGTACTTAGGATCGGCTCCGGCAACCGGCGTCACGACTTGCACCTGCCCTGTCTTAATCCAATATTTTGAGACTTCGCGCCGCCCTGCTCCATAAACAATGTCCGGATTCAGCGGGTCAGGCGCAGTGTAGCCGTACTCGATCACGCCAACGGGGTGCCAGTCGCGAAACGTAATTTCGCCGTCGTTGCCGCGACTCGAAACGCAGACCGATCCGCTTTCCTGCTGCCCGCCGCAAACGAGATAGGGAAACGAATTGCTGGTGGCAACGTGATAAAGCTGCGCATCCGGCTGGTTGTACCAGGTGCTCCAAGTTTTTCCGTCGTTGACCGTGACAAGCGCGCCCTGATCGCCGACCAACAGCATGATGTTCGGATCATTTGGATTGATCCACATATTCTGATAGTCGTCTCCCCCTGGAGCACCGCGAAAACTCGTCCACGTCTTCCCGCCGTCGATCGATTTCATCGTGACCGTGCTCGTGCTGTATACGATGTCCGGATTTTTCGGATCGACCTTCGGCATCGGCAAATCGCCGCCGCCAATGCGCCCCGCAGGCCGCGGGTCTTTGGTGATCTGCTCCCAATTTTCGCCGCCGTCATCGGAGCGATAAATCCCGACGACCGAGCCCGTTCCCGTCTCGCCGCGCGCGCTCGCCGCGCTGGCGAAAAGTCTGCTGGTCTGGCTGGGCGCAATCGTGAGGTTGACTTGAATCACTCCCTTAGGCAAACCGTTCGTCAGCGCATTCCAGGTCTTCCCGCCATCGGTGGACTTGAAAAGTCCGCCGCCCGTTCCCTGATATTCATTTCCGTCTTCCCACGGGCCCAGCCGCAATTCCCACATCGCTGCATAAACGACCTGCGGATTCGAAGGATCGATCTCCACATCCGAGCCGCCGACGTTTTCACCTTTTGAAAGCACCTTCTCCCAATTTTGTCCGCCGTCGGTCGAGAGATAAATACCGCGCTCTTCGTTCGGACCATAAGGATGTCCCAGCACCGCGGCGAAAACACGGTTCGCATCGTGCGGATCAACGGCAAGAGCGGGAATCCCCTGGCTATCGCGCAACGCGGCAAGATGAGTCCAAGTTTTCCCCGCGTCGGTTGATTTGTAAATTCCATCGCCCACCGCGAGGTCGGGGCGCGCGAGCCCTTCTCCGCTCGACACATAAACGATATTCGGATCGGAAACCGCGACGGCGATGGCGCCGGTGGCCTGCGTCGGCTCCGCGTCGAAAATCGGCGTCCAGGTCCGCGCATAATCGTCTGTCTTCCAGACGCCGCCGTTCACCGCGCCAACGTAAAAAACATTCGGCTGGCTCGGCACGCCGCACGACGCGCGCGTCCTTCCGCCGCGAGTCGGGCCGATCATCCGCCAGCGCATCTCCTGAAACGTGCTCTCGGGATACTGCTGCGCTTTCGAGACCGTTGCGCACGGCAAAATCGACAAGGCAGCAAGCGCAACCATTGCGAGACGATCGATGCGGATCACAAGACACCTCTTTTGCGGATTTTTAACTGGTGCGGCAGAGGAAAAACACCCGGAACGAAACCAGTTATCCTCAACCCATTCCCGCGCAGAACTATGAACCCAATCGCGCAAAAACTCAATGCGGCTATCTCAAAAATTCGCCTGCAAGCAACCGATTCTTCTTATCCTTGTGGGCTTTCCGGGCACAAGGTAAACTTTCGCCAGCGTCTTGCAGAAGTTCGTGGGAGGTACGCCATGCCCCGAGTCGTGCGCTGCGGCCTTATCCAGGCCAGTTGCGAATGGTCGCCGGAGAAATTTTCTCTCGCGCAAATCAAAGAAAAAATGATGGCCAAGCACGAGAAGCTGATCGCCGCGGCCGCCAAGAAAAAAGTGCAAACCCTAGGCCTTCAAGAGCTTTTTTACGGACCGTATTTTTGCGCGGAGCAGCACACGCGCTGGTACGAACTAACCGAACGCGTTCCCAACGGCCCGACCGTTGCCCACATGCAAAAACTCGCCAAGAAGCATCAAATGGTGATGATCGTGCCGGTTTACGAAGTCGAGATGACTGGCGTTTATTACAACACCGCCGCGGTCATCGATGCCGACGGTCGCTACCTTGGGAAATACCGCAAACATCACATTCCGCACTGTCACCCGGGCTTCTGGGAGAAGTTTTATTTCACGCCGGGCAACGCGGGCTATCCCGTTTTCCAAACGCGCCACGCGCGCGTCGGCGTATATATCTGTTATGACCGCCATTTTCCGGAAGGCGCGCGCTGCCTCGGACTGAACGGCGCGGAGATTGTTTTCAATCCGTCCGCTACCGTCGCCGGTCTCTCCGAATATCTATGGGAGCTCGAGCAGCCCGCTCACGCCGTTGCCAACGCCTATTTCGTCGCCGCCATCAACCGCGTCGGCACGGAATCTCCCTGGAAGATCGGCGAATTCTACGGGAAGAGTTACTTCTGCAATCCACGTGGGAAAATCGTGGCCCAAGCCAGCCGCGACAAGGATGAACTTCTCGTCGCCGAGCTGGACCTCGACGAAATTCAAAAAGTGCGCGATACGTGGCAGTTCTTTCGCGACCGCAGGCCAGAATCTTACGGCGAAATCACACGCACGCGGGCGGCCGAGAGTTCCGAGGCGGCGGATTGAGGGCTTTCCGCCGACAAGATATCTCGCAAGCCCGAATATTCCCCATGCTTCTGCAAACGGACACTCCAGATGAGTGACGCGCAAGCTGGTTCGCTCGCCGCCGAAACGATTCGCAGCAGCTCGCTTTATAACAAGGACCTGGCGCCCGTCGCGCTCGAGCGCCGCACATGGGGCACTTACGCTTACGCCGCTCTTTGGATTTCCATGAGCGTGAATATTCCCACCTACATGCTGGCAAGCGGCATGATTGCCGGCGGCATGAACTGGAAGCAGGCGCTCTTCACCGTTTTTCTCGGCAACGTGCTCGTTCTCATCCCCATGTTGCTCAACGCGCATGCCGGGGCGCGCTACGGAATTCCCTTCCCCGTTTTCGCTCGCGCTTCGTTCGGCGTGATGGGGGCAAACGTTCCCGCCATTTTGCGCGCGCTCGTAGCGTGCGGCTGGTTCGGCATTCAGACGTGGATTGGCGGCGAAGCAATCAACGCCATGCTCATCGCGCTTGCTCCTGGGTGGCGGCATTTTCATTACGGGCCGGCGATTTGCTTTGGTTTTTTCTGGCTGCTCAACGTTCTGGTCATTCTGCGCGGCATTGAAACTATCCGCTTTTTGCAAGGGGTCTCCGCGCCGTTCCTTTTGCTCATTGGACTCGCGCTTCTTCTTTGGGCGCGCGGAAAAGCAGGAGGTTTCGGCCCGATGCTCGCCACGCCCTCGAAATTCCACAGCTTCCCCGAGTTTTTTCGTTTATTTATTCCCTCGCTCACCGGCGTTGTAGGCTTCTGGGCTACAGTTTCTCTGAACATTCCTGACTTCACGCGTTACGCCCGCAGCCAAAAAGATCAAATGGTCGGTCAGGCGTTAGGCCTTCCGGCCACCATGACTTTTTATTCCTTCATCGGCATTGCGGTGACCTCCGCAACGCTCATCATTTTCGGTCAGGCCCTTTGGGATCCTGTGGCAGTGCTTTCGCGCCTCGGCAACCCATTGGCCGTCGTGGTCGCGATGCTCGCTCTTCTCATGGCCACGCTAAACGTCAATGTCGCTGCCAACGTGGTCTCGCCCGCCAACGATTTCTCGAATCTTTCTCCGCGTCGCATCAGCTTTCGGACCGGCGGCCTAATCACCTGCGTGATGGGCATCGTCATGCAACCGTGGAAGCTGATGTCGAGTTACGGCAACTATATTTTCGGCTGGCTGGTGGGCTATTCGGGATTCCTCGGCCCAATCGCGGGCGTCTTGATCTGCGATTATTTCGTGATTCGTAAGAAAAATCTTTCGCCCCAGGATCTTTACCAGCGCGGCGGACAATATGAATATTCCCGCGGCATCCATTGGCAGGGCATCGTCTCACTCGCTGCGGGCGCCGGAGTCGCTTTTATCGGACTCTTCGTTCCCCCGCTTCGCGTGCTTTACAATTACGCATGGTTTGTCGGGTTCGCCGTGAGTTTCCTAGCCTATCTCGCGCTAACGCCCAAGCCCGCGCCCATCCCTCAAGCGGCGGACTAACATGCTCCTGAAAACATTCCAAATTTCAAAACTGTCATTCCGAGCGAAGCGACCGAAGGTTCCGACGCTGTCGGAAGGAATCTGCTCTTTCTTCTCTGTGCTCTCCGTATCTCTATGTCCTCCGAGTAAAAGTTTTGTCTTTCTTTTCCTTTCGACTTTCGATTCTCAACTTTCGTGAGGCTCCCATGGACTTCGGCATCACCATAAAACCTGACATCAGCATCGGCCGCATCGTGAGTTTGACCCAACAAGCCGAAGCCGCCGGATTCTCCTACGGCTGGATTTTTGATTCGCACGTGATTTGGAAAGAGCCTTTTCCCCTGCTGACGCTCATGGCCGCGAGCACGCAAACCATGCGCCTCGGAACGTGCGTGACGAATCCCGCCGTGCGCGATGTGACCGTCTCGGCCAGCCTCTTCGCCACCCTGAACCTCGCTTCGCGCGGCCGCATGCAGCTCGGCATTGGCCGCGGAGACAGCTCGCGCCGCGTCCTCGGCAAAAAACCCACCACCCTGGAAAACCTGGAATCCTTCGTTCGCGTGTTCCGCGACTTAAATGCCGGAAAAACCGTGGACCTCGATGGAGTGGCCACAAGCTTCCCCTGGGCCAGCGGCGAAGTGCCCAAGGTTTGGGTTGCGGGGTATGGGCCGAAAGCCTTGCGCACCGCCGGGCGCATCGGCGACGGCGTGATCCTTCAGTTCGCCGATCCCGATCTGATTGACTGGTGCCTCGGCTTCGTGCGCGAGGGCGCGAAAGAAGCCGGTCGAGACTTCCACAAGTTCCAGGTGATGTCCGCCGCGCCGGTTTGGCCGTCCGCTGATTTAAAGACGGCGCGTGACCATGTCCGTTGGTTTCCCGCGCTCGTGTCGAACCACGTCATGGACCTGATTTCGAAATACAAACCCGAAGAATTGCCTCCCGCACTGACGTCGTTCGTCAAAAACCGCGGCGGCTATGACTATCACCACCACTGCGAGGTCGGAAGCGACAATGCCGATTTCGTCTCGGACGAAGTGATCGACCGTTTTTGTATCATCGGCCCGGTCGAAGCCCATCGCAAAAAGCTCGACGCCCTTCGCGCCGTCGGCGTAACGCAGTTCAACATCTATCTGATGTGCGGCGAGGAAGAGAAAACGCTGGAAATCTATGCTCGTGACGTTTTGCCCCACTACACGGCATCGGCGTCACGATGAGGAACGGGCTGGGTCGCTATCTCCCGGAAAACAAACGGCTTACTATTTATTACTTGACAAATTATGCCGGTAGGATATAATAGCAGTCGTATTCGCCGGGCGCTGCCTTCGGGCGCCTCGATGCCATGACCGCTTGCCGACCGTCCTCTTTAGATTGCTCGGCGGCCTTCCGCTCTCCTTCGTCACTACTTCGTAATCGCTCACTTTCTCCAAGTCCTTTAGAATCCGCACTTCTACAAGTGTTGATTGTGCGGGACTTAAAATCCTTTAGAATGAACGTTTACGCAAAACCCCAGGGGCAGGCGGCCCACGAAATGGCACTTTGTTACTCACTTCTAACTACGGCCAGACGCCTTCCGAGGCCTATCTATGCGCTTTGACACCCTCATCCGCAACGGCACCCTCGTCACCGCGACAGACACCTTCGTCGCCGACCTCGGCATTGTCGGCGACAAGATTTCCGCGATCGCTGCCGCCCTTCCCATTGAGAATGCGGGACGCGTCATCGACGCCGCCGGACTTCTGGTCATCCCCGGCGGAATCGATGTTCACACGCACCTGGACATGCCCTTCGGCGGCACGACCAGCGCTGATGATTTCCTAACCGGCACGACGGCCGCGGCCTTCGGCGGCACCACCACGCTGATCGATTTCGCCATCCAGTACAAAGGGCAGACGCTTCACCAAGCGTTCGACACCTGGATGAAAAAGGCGCACGACAAAGCCGTCACGGACTACGCCTTCCACTGCATCATCACCGACCTCGGCGCGGCCCAGCTCGAAGAAATGGGCGAGTTAGTCCGCGAAGGCGTCACCAGCTTCAAATTGTTCATGGCCTACCCCGGCGTCTTTATGCTGGACGACGCGACAATCTTTCGCGCCATGCGCCAGGCCGCCAAACATAACGGCTTGATTTGTATGCATGCAGAAAATGGCGGCGCTATCGACGTGATCGTTCAGCAGGCGCTGGCGGAGGGCAAGCGCGCGCCGAAATATCACGCGCTCACGCGGCCGACGACTGCCGAAGCGGAAGCCACTTCACGCGCGATTGCCTTGGCGGAAATGGCCGGAGCATCTGTATATATCGTTCATCTCTCTTGTAACGAGGCACTCGAAAAAGTCCGCGAGGCGCGCGACCGAGGCTTGCCGGCCTACGCCGAAACTTGCCCGCAATACCTCTATCTTTCGCTTGAGAACATGGACGCACCGGGCTTCGAGGGCGCCAAGTATGTCTTCACACCCCCGCTGCGCGAAAAATGGCACCAGGAAAAACTATGGCAAGGTCTCGCGAAGGACACTCTGCAGGTCGTCTCGACCGACCACTGCCCCTTCTGCTTCAAGGAGCAAAAGGAATTGGGCAAGGACGACTTCACGAAAATTCCGAACGGGGGCCCGGGTATCGAGCACCGCCTGAGCCTCATTTACACAGGCGGAGTCCACGGCAAACGATTCTCCGCGAATCGTTTCGTCGAACTTGTGTCCACTGCTCCCGCTAAACTTTTTGGCCTTTATCCCCGCAAAGGAACCATCGCGGTCGGGTCGGACGCCGATATCGTGCTATTCGATCCCAACCAAGAGCAAGTGATCAGCGCGAAGACTCACCATATGCGCGTGGACTATTCGATGTTCGAGGGCATTCAAATTAAAGGCGCGCCGAAGACGGTTTTCTCGCGTGGGCACGCCGTCATCGATGGCGGGAAATTCGTTGGCCG
>JBARCY010000208.1:0-5183 GCA_049794595.1 Candidatus Acidiferrum sp. | reverse complement strand
TACATGTTTTCTCAAGGAAATACCGTTGACCCGCTCTCCACAGCCGGCGCCAACGTTCCCGGCTTTCCCGTAGGCGAGGACCAGCGCGCACAGAATTTCGTCGCGCAGGAAGCTCATACTTTCTCTCCCTCGCTCATCGGAGTGCTGCGCCTCTCTTTCCTCCGCAACAAGTTCCTCTTCAACGAGGCCGTCAATCACACTACGCCCGCCAGCCTCGGCTTCGACTACACTCCTTCTCTCGACGCCGCCATCGGCCCCCCGTTCCTGGAAGTCAGCGGCTACGCTTCCACAGGCGATCCCATCACTGGCCCGCGCGATACGTACGAAGACGCCATCGATCTTTCCGATTCGGTCACCTGGATTCGCGGCCGCCACGAAATGAAATTCGGCGACGGCTACGGACACGACTCCGTCAACGTGCTCTTTGGCATCGCCACCAATGGCTTTTTCGTTTTCGCGCCAGTTCCTTTTACCGACGCTTTCGCCAGCTTTCTCAGCGGCACCCCCGCGGTCTTCCTGCAAGGCGGTGGCGACCCGAATCGCGGCCTCCGCGGCCAGAGCCTCAACTTCTACGCGCAGGACACCTACAAGGTCACTTCCTATCTCACGGTTAATCTTGGCTTGCGCTATGAACTGCCCTATCCGTACACCGAAATCAAAAACCGTACGAACCTCTTCGAACCAGGCGTCCAATCCGTGGTCATGCCCAACGCTCCTGTAGGCCTCGTCTATCCCGGAGATCCTGGCGTTCCCGCGGGCTTGATTCCCACGGAGAAAACCGCTTTTGCTCCTCGCGTCGGCTTGGCTTGGGATCCCTTGGGGAACGCCCGCTGGTTGGTCACCTCCTCGTACGGAATTTTCTACGATCCTTATTACAATGGTCAGGGTGGACCGCTGCAGGCTCCGAGCAGCGCACCGCCGTTCCTCCAAACGCCCCAGGTCAGCTTCCCCAACCTCCAAAGCCCCTTCGGCGGAGCGAATCCCTTCAGCGGCAGCGGCTTCGCGGAGCCCATGACTTTGCTGACGCTCTCTCCCAATTTGCGCCTGCCGTATGCACAAGATTGGAACCTCAACCTCGAGCGTTCCTTTGGCCGCGATTGGCTGCTCGAGGTGGGTTACGTCGGCACCAAGGGCACCAAATTGCCGCGGCTCATCGAAGGCAACCCCGCCGTATTCGTACCTGGCGAAACCGACGGCATGCCGAATTCCACCGAGGACAACGTCAACAACCGCCGGCTCTATTCCGGCTGCAATCTCTCCCCAAATAGTCCGCCCTGCAATTTTGCTTCTGTGGGATTAATCGCCGGCATAGCCAATTCCAGCTACAACGCTTTGCAGGCCAGCTTGAAGAAGCGCATGGGCCATGGACTCACTTTCCTGGCTTCCTACACCTTCTCGAAAGCTCTCGATGATGTCTCTTCGTTCAACATCACCGGCTCCGCTTCGCAAAGCGTCGCCGGCGAGAATGACTTGGCGCAAAACCCCTTCGACCTCGCTGCCGAATATGGCAGGTCGATGTTCGACGCTCGTCACCGCTTCGTGGCCAGCTACGAGTGGAAGCTCCCCTTCTGGAATCACCCCACGAATTGGTATCAGCATGCTCTCGGCGATTGGCAGTTGAACGGCATCGCCACTCTTATGAGCGGCACGCCGTTCACCGTCTACGATTCCAACGACGTCGACTTGCAGGGCAGCGCGCCGGAAATCTCTGGTTTTTCCAGCAACCGTCCCGACGTCGTTGGCAACCCCAATAACGGCCCGCGCACCCCGCAGGAATGGTTCAACACTTCCGCTTTTCAAGCCCTCAATCCCACCATCCAGGCCGGACAATTTGGCAATGAGGGCCGCAATATTGTGCAGGGGCCGGGATATCAGGATTGGGACTTCTCCGCCTTCAAAAATATCCCGATTCACGAGTCCAAGAGCCTGCAATTCCGCGCGGAGTTCTTCAACGTCTTCAATCACCCCAACTTCCGGCTGCCGGACAATGACATAAGCTCGCCGACCTTCGGAGAAATCTCCGAAGCGCTGCCGGGCCGTGAAGTGCAGTTGGCCCTGAAATTCTTTTTCTAAGCGGCGGTCGCTCGTACAACTGGCCGGCTATCCAACAAAGGATGCGCTTCCCATGCGCGCCGCTGGTTTGACAGATTGCGGCTCCATCCGCCCGCGCCCCTTTCAATCAGGCCGCTTCAATGCGGACTCTTTGGGTCGCACATCCGCATTTCCGCACACCTCCGGGCCGTTCTTCGTTGCGGCTCTCTGGAAGCCTCGGATACAATCTGACGTTCACCCCTTGGAGCCAAACGCTGTCTTAGCTTCGATGAACGAAATACGTTTCCACAACACGCTGGGCGGAAAGATTGAAGCTTTCACTCCGCAGAAAAGCGATGGAGTCCGCATGTACACGTGCGGACCGACGGTGTACGACTACGCGCACATCGGGAATTACCGCACCTTCGTGTTTCAGGATATTCTGCGGCGCTTCCTGAAGCTGCGCGGCTACAAGATGAATCACGTCATGAACCTGACCGACGTCGACGACCGCATCATCGCCAACGCGGCGGCGGCCGGCGTAAACATTCGCGAATATACAGGAAAATTCGTGCAGGCGTTTTTTGACGATTGCAAAATACTCAGCATCGAGGCGCCCGAGCACTGGATCCGCGCCACGGACCATATCGACGACATGGTCAAGCTCATCCAGCGCTTGCAGGAGAGAACCTACACCTACTCGAGCGAGGGCTCAATCTACTATCGGATTGCGAAGTTCCCGCACTATGGCCGGCTTTCGAATATTGATGTCGACGGAATTCAGGCCGGCGCGCGCGTCGATGTTGACCGCTACGAAAAGGAAAGCGCGCGAGATTTTGCTTTGTGGAAAGCGCCTAAACCTGGAGAGCATTTCTGGGAGACGCCCATCGGCAAAGGCCGGCCCGGCTGGCACATCGAATGCTCGGCGATGGCCATGAAGTATCTTGGAGAGGCGCTGGATATTCACACGGGGGGAATCGATCTCGCGTTTCCGCATCATGAAAACGAAATTGCGCAGAGCGAAGGCGCGACGGGGAAGCCCTTCGTGCGCTACTGGATGCATGCAGAGCATTTGCTGGTCGAAGGCGAGAAAATGTCGAAGTCGCTCGGCAATTTCTATACGCTGCGCGATCTGTTCGCGAAAGGATACAAGCCCTCGGCGCTGCGCTTCGCGCTGGCCAGAGTGCCGTACCGGAAGCAGCTTAATTTTACGTTTGATGGGCTACAACAAGCTGCCAGCTCTGTCGAACGTCTTCGTAATTTCGCCGCGCGTCTAGCCCAGGGGAAATTTCCGGTAGGAAAGCAAAAAGGCATGGCCGCCCGAGTCGTTCAAGCCGCGGAAGAATTCGATGCAGGCCTCTCGGATGACTTGAACACAGCTCGAGCGCTCGCAGCGGCATTCGATCTACTGCGCGAAACGAATATCGCGATGGACAACGGCAAGTTCCGCCAGGGAGACGTAGCCGCCGTCCAGGAATTTCTCGCGAACTTCGACCGCATTTTTGCGGTTATGGAGGACAACGATGCGGATAAGCTGCGCGCGCTCGGTTTTGGCCCCGCTGACAGCGGTCCAAGCGACGCGGAAATCGAAAAACTCATTGCCGATCGCCAATCGGCACGCCAGCGGCGCGACTTCGCTGCTTCCGATCGCATCCGCAAGGAACTCGCGGATCGTGGTATACTCATTGAAGACGCAAAAGACGGCAGCGTCCGTTGGAAACGCAAATGAAACTCTCTACTCTCTATCGGTTCCCCGGTAACTTCTCCCCGGCTGAGCTGCGTCCCAATCTCTTCGGCGTAGACTAAGCATCCTCTCTCCTGGCAGGGCGCAGCCTCTCTTGGTGTGCGTACGCAAACCTGCCTCGCGGTAGCCCACCCACATTAACCGCTGACCATTTTCCCAAGGAGGAAGAGATGATTACCACGTCGGATACCAAACTTCCGAAGCTAATTACTGCACTGCCCGGGCCCAACGCCAAGCGCGTTGTGGAAAGCGACACCAAATTCATGTCGCCGTCTTATACGCGAGACTATCCGCTGGTCGCCAAGCGTGGGCACGGAGCGATTGTCGAGGACGTTGATGGCAACTCATTTTTGGATTTCGCCGCCGGAATCGCTGTTTGTTCGACGGGGCACTGCCATCCCAAGGTAGTAGCCGCGATTCAGCAACAGGCTGCCGAACTCATCCACATGTCCGGCACAGATTTTTATTACGAAAGTATGCCGCGCCTAGCCGAGCGCTTGGTGAACACCCTATCCGGCGACGCGCCGAAAAAGGCTTTCTTCACCAATTCGGGTACTGAAGCTATAGAAGGCGCGATCAAGCTGGCTCGCTACGCCACCAAGCGCGACAAGATGATTGCGTTCTATGGCTGTTTTCACGGCCGCACCATGGGCGCACTCTCGCTGACCGCCTCAAAATCCACGCAACGCAAAGGCTTCGGCGCTTTGCTGGCCGGCGTCGAACACATTCCTTTTCCCTACGCTTACCGTTGTGCCCTTGGCCACACTGCGGAAACATGCGGCGCGGAAATTCTGGAGCAATTAGAGCAGCAAATTTTCAAGCGCCTCTTCGATCCCGAGGAAATCGCCGGCATCATCATCGAGCCGATTCAGGGCGAAGGTGGTTATGTCGTTGCGCCGAACTTCTTCCTGCAAGAGTTGCAGCGCATTTGCCGCAAGCACGGCATCATGCTCATTGCGGACGAAGTGCAGTCCGGCATGGGCCGCACTGGAAAATGGTGGGCGCACCAATTTTCCGGCATCGAGCCAGACATTATTTGTAGCGCGAAAGGCATCGCGAGTGGCATGCCGCTAGGAGCGATTTTTGCTCCAGCCAGCGTCATGAATTGGAAGCCCGGTTCGCATGGAACGACATTTGGTGGTAATCCGGTGTGCATCGCGGCGGCGCTGGCCACGGCGGAGCTCATCGAAAAACAGTATCTCGAGAATGCTCGCCATATGGGCGAATACCTTTTTGGCCGTCTCGCCGATTGGACCAAGAAGTTCAAGATTGTCGGTGATGTTCGCGGACGAGGGTTGATGATCGGCATTGAGATTGTCCGGGATCAGCGCACGAAGGAAAAAGCCGCGGACTTGCGCAATGCCATCGTCGACCTCGCGTTCCACAAGGGGCTGTGCATCCTTGGCGC
>JBARCY010000207.1:0-2509 GCA_049794595.1 Candidatus Acidiferrum sp. | reverse complement strand
CCGATCCCGAGTGCGACCTCGACTATGTCCCCAATGTCGCCCGCAAAGCCTCCGTCGAATACGCGCTCTCCAATTCCTTCGGTTTCGGCGGCACAAACGCCGCCCTGATTTTCAAGCGCTGGTCCGGCAATTAAGCAGCACAGACGGAATTTATCCCGACCGGGTCGGGAGTCTGTGCGCAGTTGTAGTGGCCGGTCTTTAGACCGGTCCGCCGACGGCGCAGTGTCGTGGCGGCTGATCGCAGTCGTAGCGGCGGCCTTCAGGCCGCCATCGACTTAGGCGATGGTCGACCCAGTCGAATCCGTTAGTAACTAACAATCGTAAGTTGGTATAATGATTCCAGATCGCTCAACAAAAGTCCGGCAAGGATTAATCCCGTGAACATCATCGTCTGCATCAAACAAGTCCCCGCAAAAGACGCCCCACTCTCCATCGCCGGAAACTGGATCAAGGAATCCGACATCGGTTTCGAAATGAATGAGCCCGACAGCTACGCTCTCGAAGAAGCCCTCCGGCTGAAAGAAAAACACGGCGGCGAAGTCATCGCCCTCTCTATGGGCCCCGAGCGCGTCAAGCAAACCATCAAAGAAGCTCTCGCGAAAGGCGCTGATCGCGCCATCCACATTTCCGATGAAAATTTTGCCCAACTCGATCCGCTAGGCTCCGCAAAAGCCCTGTCTGCCGCCATCGCCAAAGAAAAAGCCGACCTCGTCCTCACTGGTCTCCAAAGCGACGACCACGGCTTCGGCCAAACCGGCGTCCTCCTGGCCGCGCTTCTCGATCGTCCTCACGCCACCATCATCATGGCCATCGAAGTCGCCGGCGACAAAATGAAGCTCAAGCGCGAGCTCGAAGCTGGCTGGTTTCAGCACATCGAGTGCCCGCTGCCCGCGGTCCTTTCCATCCAGTCCGGCATCAACAAAGTTCGCTACGCCACCCTAAAAGGCATCATGGCCGCCAAGAAAAAGGAAATCGCCACCATCACTCGCGAATCTCTAGGCATCCAGCACGAGCCCACGCAAAAAATCGAAAAAATCTACATCCCCACAAAAACCAAGAAAACCGAATTCCTGACGGGCACAGCAAAAGAAGTCGCCACCAAGCTGGTCGAAAAACTCAAGTTCGAAGCGCGGGTTATTTAGTCAGGCTCCAAGTACCGTCATTTCGAGCGAAGCGAGAAATCTCTCTTCGTCTCACATTAAGGAAGCGTGAAAAAGGAAAGCTCGATGAAAATTTTAGTCATCACCGAACTCCGCCAAGGCAAATGGAACAACGCCAGTTTCGAAACGCTAGCCGCCGCCCAGCAAATCGCCAAGGACACGGCCAGCACGATCAGCGCTCTAGTGATCGGCAAAGGTTTAGCCGCATTCGCCGGCGAACTCGCCTCAAAAAACGTTGTCGAAGTCCTACAAGTCGAACACGATTTGCTCGATCCCTACACGCCCGACGCCTACTGCATCGCCCTCAAGCAAGTCATCGACTCCGCCAAACCCGATCTAGTCCTTTTCCCCCACACCTACCAAGTCCGCGACTTCGCTCCCCAACTCGCCGCCTCCTTTGGCAGAGGCATGATCGGCGACTGCATCGGCTACCGCCACGAATCCGGCAAACTCGTCTTCGTTCGCCAAATGTTTCAGGGCAAAACCGCCGCCGACGTCACCTTCCTGGGCGCCGCCCCGTGGTTCGCGTCCTTCCAATCCGGAGCCTTCCGCGCCGATCTTCTGGCAGCCCATCCCTCCGGCAAAGCTCCCATCAACGCATTCGCCGTCACACTGACCCCCGATCGAATCCGCACCAAGCCTCTCGACCTCTTCAAAGAAGCCAAATCCGCCGTCGACCTCACGCAAGCTCCCATCATCGTCTCCATCGGCCGCGGCATCAAAGCTCCCGAAAACATCCCCCAAGCCGAAGCCCTCGCCAAAGCCATCGGTGGCGAAATCGCCGCCTCCCGCCCCATCTGTGACGAAGGCTGGCTCCCCATGGAGCGCCAAATCGGCAGCTCCGGCCAAACCGTCGCTCCCAAGCTCTACCTCGCCCTCGGCATCAGCGGCGCCATCCAGCACGTCGTCGGCATGAAAGGCGCTCGCACCATCGTCGCCATCAACAAGGACGCCAACGCCCCCATCTTCGAAATCGCCGACTACGGCGTAGTCGCCGACATCTTCGAAATCATGCCCGCCCTAACCGAAGCCCTGGAAAAATCCAAATCCTCCTAACCGCTCCGCCGCGTCCCCTAAAGCAGAAAGGCGCGCAACGATGAGAACGGACTTGCTGCGATTCAACGGCGCTGTCCAGCGGGATCCCGCCATCGATGCGTGGATGAAACAGCATGCAGGTGAATTGGGAACCATCGCGCATCAATGGTTTGAGCTGATGCGAAAGTGCGGCGACGAAGTCCGCGAGCTTCTACATGACGGCTGCCCGACCGCCTGCCTGGGAGACGCCCCCTTTGGTTACGTGAACGTTTTCACCTCGCACGTAAACGTGGGCTTCTTCCAGGGCGCATCCT
>JBARCY010000206.1:0-5874 GCA_049794595.1 Candidatus Acidiferrum sp. | reverse complement strand
CATCCTGTAACTGCGCTTCCCGGTCCCCGTGATTCAGGTGCAGGAAATCGCGCCCGGAATAATATCCCGGACGGTATTCGAGCTTCACGTCCGCCCGGTTCACAGTGACGCGGAGGTGCCGGTAATGCCCATCTTTCAGCCGGTTCGTGCTGGTGAAGCCAAGAACGTAATACGCGGAAGTATCTTTCTGCACCTGCGAAAACACACCGCTGAAATCGTTGGTATCGAAAAACGCTTTTCCGCCCGTGTCCGCCGCCAGTGTCGACAGCGTCTCTTGCGACGCGGCATTGCCGCTGAGGTCATTCAGAACAGCGTTTCCGTTATACGCCGACTGTCCATGCAAGCTGGCATTTTGCGCTTCGCCTCCCGGCGGAAAAGCCTGCAACCCGCGCACATCCACGGGATAAATCGAAACGTTGTTTTTTACCGCCGAAGCTGTTGCCGACCGCAGCGCCGACTGGTTGTCCGTGCCCGTCTGGCTGATCCCGTTGCTGAAATAAATCAGCGATTTTTTCTGCTGAATTTTTCCCAGCGCGTCCATCGTGGATTGCAGCGCCAGCAATTTCCAGTCCGCGCTGAACGTGTTGTAATCCGTGTCGTCCGGCGTGAACGAGCCGCCGGTTTCGGCCGTCCCCTCCGCGCTACCCGTATCGCCCATCGCAAAGCCTTCCCCGGAACCGGAGGAGTACGAGCTCAACACGGAAAGGATCTTGGTCTTGTCTTCTGTGAAATCGAGATCGACGTGCATGTTCGTCGCCAGCGAAACCAACGCAACAATGTCAGCGGGACGCATTTGCGCATTGATGTACTTTTTCGCGGCGTCCACGCACCGGTCGATCTGGTCCGGCTCCATCGCCGAAAAATCGAAAAACAGAACGATCACTCGCCGGTCGCGCGCGTTCATCACCGGCGCCGTGCTCTTCTTCAAAACACCGGCAGGTGCGGCCGGCTTGGCCGCTTCGCCCGTCACGGTTTTTTCGGCCGCTCCAGCCGTTTCCAGTTCGTCGACATTCTCAAAATCGAAAGTCGAAATCTCCTGTTTCTTGCCGTCTTCGTACAGCGTGAAATCGTCTTTCTTCAAATCGCGTACCAGATTTCCTTTTTTGTCGCGCACCACGACGTTCGCCAGCACCAGCTCCGAAGTCACGCGGATCGGAGCCCGCGGCTCTTCCTGCTGCGACTGCGCCCCGGGCGTTTTGGGAGGTTGTGGCTGTTGTGCGAACGAAAACCAAGGCGCTGCGCCTTGGAGCAAAATTCCAGAGAGCACAAACGCCGCGATTTTTCTTCGTGTCGCAACCATGGCCATCTCCATCAGAAGCGGAACCTCGCTTGCACTGTCACACGCCGCATGGTTCCGACTCCGGTCACTTCGCCGAACGTGATCGAGTTCACCGTCGTCCCGAGCGAACTGTAGTTCACCATGTTAAAAACATTGTTCGCTGTGATGCGCAGATCGAGCGCGCGAAATTCCTTGATCTGGATAGTCTTGTTCAATGACATATCCAGCGTGACTTGCCCCGGCCCTTCCAAGATGTTGCGCCCGGCATCGCCAAACGTCGAATCGGCGGCATTCACGCACGTGGCAATCGGATTGTTGAGCGTCGTCTCTGGCTGGCAGAATGCGGCCGTGTTGAACCACTCTTTCGTGTTGGGATTGGCAATGTACAACGCTTCGCCGGGCACGACGTTTGCGCGCAAAGATCCGCTCACGCCGCGTTGAATATCGAGAGTCCCTCCGAGAACTCGAATGGTGAAAGGCAAACCGCTCGCGACTGTAAAGTCGCCGCTGTATTGCCAGCCGGAAAGGATGTGCGAGATCGCTCCCTTCTGCAAAAATCGCCGATTTTCGCCGAAGGGCAAATCGTAGATCCAATTCCCCGTGAACTTATTGCGCTGATCGAAGCTCGAAAGCCCTCTGTCCGCGGAAATGTCGAAGGGATTTTGCGCCACGACCACGCCTCCGCCGCCGATGGAAGACGCGTCATCAATGGACTTGGAATAAATGTACGTCCCGCTCAGAGCAATTCCGTTTGCCAGCCGCTTGCGAAAACGAATCGAGCCCGCGTCAAAAACTGAATTCCCTTCGGAGGATTCGTAGGTAAAGGGTTGTGACCCTCCGGGAATCAGGATGGCTCGCTCGGTGTCCAGCCGTGTGCCCTTCGAGCCGTTGTAATCAACATTGAGCAGCCAGCCGCCGGGAAGCTGCCTCTGCACGTCCACGTTCCAGAGCTGCACGTAAGCGAGATTGTAGTTTGGATTGACGGCAAAATTATTGGTGACCGTGCCTGGCGCCAAGCTCGGAAAAGCGTTCGCCAAATTTAGAAAACTCGCTGGAGGGGCCACGTTCGTAGCGGTCTCGGCGAACGGCGGTTGGAATGCAAAATTCTGAATCACCGCACCGTATTGCGCGAGATTGTAGTTGACGCCGTAGCCGGCGCGCACAACTGTATCCTTGAGGGGTTTCCAGGCGAGTCCCAGCCGCGGAGCATAGTTGTTGCGGTCTGGCCTAATCAGCGATGCGGGAAATACGCCATTGTACGGGCCAGTCTGTCCCGGTTCGACGGGCACCGCAGCGGTAAAGCCCGCCGCGACGTCGAGATTGACGATTTGGTTGTTCGCTTCCGTGAAGGGGCCCTGATATTCGTAACGAACGCCGAGAAGCAACGTCAAGCTCGCGCGGATTCGCCAGTCATCTTGTGCGAAGAAATCATAGGAGTTTGCGCGAAAATTATAAGCACTCGTTCCGAACTGCAAGGTGCTTTGTTGCGGCAGACCGAGAAGAAAGTCCGCAAAATCGCTGCCCGTTCCCGTCTGCGCCACGCCGTTCGCATAAAGAGCAGTTCCAAATCCGGTGAACGTAAAAGTCCCCGCCGAGTTTCTCGCCGAACGGAAGCTTTGCAGAATCCGGCGATAGTCGCCTCCAAACCGCAAGTTATGTTTGCCGTGATTCCAAATGACCGTGTCCGAAATGCTGTAAGTCTGGTCGAGCTCTCGTCGCGGCGTCGGATCGCTCAGTCCGGAAAAAGACGTGAAGTTGATTCCCGGAATTCCCCAGTCAAATGGATTTGTCGAGACACCGCCGATTTGCGCCAGAGCGGCGACGTCCGTGACATTGGCGTACAAATTTGTCGTCGAGACGTGGTTGTGATTGTAGGTGAAGCGTAGGTTATTTGTTGTGCGCCCTTTGCCATAGACCCAGGCCGCGTTCGCATTCAATCCTTGAGTCCCAGTTCCACCAGCCAGCGAGGGAAACGCGCCGACGAGATCGGTTGTGGTTTTCGTCCAGCTCAGGCCCGCGTTGAGGTTGTTGCGCGGGCCGCGCCTGCCACCACCGCCGCCGCGTCCCCCGCCGCCGGGGCCACGATTCCCTTGCGCCGGCACCGGACCAAAGTTATGGATAAGCCGAAAACTGACGGAATCCGAATTGCTCTCCGCAGAAGTCACGTAATGATAATTCTGCGAAGCTCCCGGCAAATTGGGCAGCGGAATGTAGTTCAAAAGGGCTTGGGCCTGCGGCGTGATCAAAGTCGGGTCCATCACGTTCAGTTGGCCGTTGTAATCGAATTGCTGCCCGGTCGCCGGATTATAGATGGGCGTCGTCAACGCGGAGAAATCGCCGCCGCGTTCTGCCATCGTCGGCACCGTCGAAAACGAATCATACGGTGTGCTTCCTCGCCTGCCGCTCCAGCCGCCGAAAAAGAATGTCTTTCCGCCGCCGTTGTAAATTTTCGGAATGTTGAGCGGGCCGCCGACATACGCGCCGAAATGCAGTTGATTGTAATCGGGCTTGGCCACGGGTACTCCGCTCAGCGAGTATGACCGGGCATCCAGCGCGGAAGTATCGTCGTAAAAATAGACATTGCCGTGCGGCTGGTTGACGTTGAAGCCGCGGCCAAAACGCCCGAACGCGATCGGCCCGCCGCCTCCCGGACCACCACCGCCAAATCCGCCCCCACCACCTCCGCCGCCAGCTCCAAAGCCACCCATTCCCGTTTGCTGCGCGCGCTCGCGAAATTCCTGGATTCGTTCTTCCAGCTGGTCCTCGTTGCCAGCGCCGAAATCCTGGGTGCGGCCCTGCACGCCGCTGACGCTCACGGATTCCGTCGGCGCGTCTGCTCCCGCGCCGTTAAGAGGAAGTGCGGCGAGATCGCTCGAGGATGGGTTCTGCCCGCCGCCTGTAGAAGCGCCCGATTCCGCAGCTCCCAGCTCTTCCGCGGTCGAATCCATCGTCAGACTTTGAAACCCGCGTCCTGCGAGTGCAGCGGCGACTGCGGCGCTTCGCTGAATGGTTTCTTCCTGCTGGCGAGACGCGAGGATCAATTCAAAATCGGCTTTGCCGGAGAGATTTTCCGGGTTCAACACAATTTCCTTGGTTTGCTCCGCGAATCCCATGAATTCGGTCTTCACGACATATCTGCCGCGGGGCAGTCCGGCAAAAACAAAGCTCCCATCGGAAACCGTTGCGGCAGTGAACTTCTTTCCGGTGAGTGTATTTGAGGCGGTCACCGTCACGCCCGGCAACGGCGTCTTGCCGCTGTGAACGGAGCCTGTGATCTGATACGAAGCCGTTTGCGGAGCGGACGAGTTGGCCTGCGCCCGGAGAGTTCCAGCGGTACTTCCCACCAGGACCAGGAGAAGGATCGTCGGTACAAACAATCTCAATGGGGCGGCTCCGGAGGCGGCTGTTGTGGGTTATTCGGCTTTGGCGGATTCGCTCCCGGACCACCGGTCATGCCCGTTTCCTGCATGCGCTTCCATTGTTCGGGGCCGATCACGTTCACGGATTTTGGCTGAAACACGTTGTTCGCCGTCGCTCCTCGCACAAACACGTGATCGCCGACTTGAATGTCCGCCATCGTGACGCTGTCGCGGCCTTTTCGCAGGGACGTTTCTTCATTGAGCTCGACAGTTTGCGTCACATTGTCCGGGCGGAGAATCGTCAGCTTGGGCGCATCGATGGTTTTCACTTCGCCAAAAATGTAATCCTGTCCGAGCACGCCCAACTGCCCCATGCCGCCGGGACCGCCCCGCTGGCCGCCTTCCGCACCGCCGCCTCCAGGGCCTCTGCCGCCAAAACCACCGGCGGGGCGCTCGCCGATCATTTGCGCAGTCCAGCTGTGATCCGGATTTTCTTCGCCGCGCACGAATATCGAGTCTCCGACTTTAAAATCGGTGAGCGCTGCAGCCTGGCGTTCTTTCCGGAAGCGCGTATCGGCGGTGATTTTAACGATGACGACGCTCCCATCCTCTTTCGAGATTTGTATCGACTGGCCGTTAACCGCGGTCAATTTTCCGAAAACGCTGGGGCGCCTTTGGCCACCGCGCCCCGAACCTTGCATCGTATCCGCGCCTTGCGCGGAGCCGGGATTTTGGGTTGGCGGAACGTCCTGCGGAGTTCTCGGACCAGCGTAAACTTGCAGGCCGGCCACGAACAGACTTACGAACGAAAAACTCAAAAACTTTGCGATTGCCTTCATTTCATTCTTCCTCTTCCCACAGCTATAAGGATGAATCTACGCTCTTCCCGCTGAAAAAACCTGGTTTCCCGCTCACCGGGCTCTCAGCTTAGACGGCGCTACTGGCGCGATGAGTTTCTTTTAATCAGCCAAAGTTCACGAATCGCCTCTTGGCTCCGCATCCTTTGGTCGAGCGGCGCTGGAATCCCGCGGTCGCGCGCGACAGGCCCCTATAAATACGCGCGCTGGCTGCGATTGTTGCACACGGAGTACGCATCCGCTCTCCGGTGTCTCCCTAAATTCCCGGTTTTTCGAGACTTAGTTCCCGTGCCACGAGGACGCGACCGCTGAGTTCACGGCGAACTCAGGCGTGCAATACGACTGCGGCCAGGGGCGATATGCCCCTGGCCGCTTGGAA
>JBARCY010000205.1:0-2197 GCA_049794595.1 Candidatus Acidiferrum sp. | reverse complement strand
GATGCGATTCACCTGCGCTGCGCCCGGGAAGCGGATTGCGAGCGAATCTATACATTTAATGTGCGCCATTTTCAGCAACTAGCGCCCGATTTGGCGCAGCGAATCGGGGCACCCTAGATTCCGACTCTGGGTCGCGACACGGATTCCCATTCGCCATGGATGCAGCTTGCTTGACGCAATGTTAGAATCCACGCGCCGCGGGGTGAGGGATGACGACTTGCGAGCCTGGGGGTTCTTCTTGATTCGCGTTGCAAAAAGTTTATTGTTTTCGGCGCTGATCGTTTCTTTCGTTGCGATCGCGAACTCTTCGGCTTCGCCGCAGGCCTTCCCACAGGACCCGGCGATTGAGAGCGGGCACAGACAATTCGAGCAAAGTTGTGCATTCTGCCACGGCGCTGATGCCACGGGCGCGCGGGGGCCGGACTTGGTTCGCTCGACGCTTGTGGCACACGACGTGAAGGGTGATTTGATCGGTGAAGTGATTCGTCACGGCCGTCCGGACAAGGGAATGCCCGCAATGCCTTTGACGGATCAGCAAGTGAGCGAGCTGGCCGCCTATTTGCACGCGCGTGCCGCCGAAGCGTTGAACTCGGCCGAAGTGCCGCGCGGATATCCCGTTGAAAAGCTGCTCACCGGGAATGCCGACGCGGGGAAGGAATATTTCAACGGAGCTGGCGGATGCAATAAATGCCATTCGTCGACAGCCGATTTGAGCGCTGCGGTTCACAAGTACTCGCCCGTCGATCTGGAGGCGCGAATGCTTTATCCCGAGGGCCAGCGCTCTGCTGTGACTGTAACGCTGCCCTCTGGCGAGCATATCAATGGGGCGCTGGCGCACATCGATGATTTTGAGGTTGCTCTGCGGGATGCATCGGGGTGGTATCGATCGTTCTCTCGCGACCGAGTGAAGGTGGAGCTTCAGGACCCACTGGCGGACCACCAGCAACTGCTCGGCAAGCTCACCCAGGCGGACGTTCACAATCTCTTCGCGTACCTGGAAAGTTTGAAATAGCGAAAACACCAACGGCAAAAAGGAAAAAAGGGAGCCCGAATGCTTTTTCAGTTAGGGGGAAAGAATGGGCGCGTGCGTGGCCGCAAGAATGGCCTCGTGAACCGCGAAGTTCTGCATCGAGCCGCAAAGCGAGCGGTTCCTTGGACCTCACTTCTGCTCTTCGCACTGTCGTTGTGTCTGCGGAACGCCGCGGCGCAGGGACTCGATCCGGCTGCGCTGTTAAAGCCGCCGACCGATACCTGGCCGACGTATAACGGGGACTATTCAGGTGCGCGCTACAGCACGCTCGATCAAATCAACGCTGGAAACATCGGTGCCCTTACGCTGGCGTGGGCATTTCGTACACACGGCGCGGGAATCAAATCAACGCCGCTGGAAGTGAACGGCATTCTCTACTTCTCGGTTCCCGACAACGTGTGGGCGGTGGATGCACGCTTTGGCCGCATGATTTGGCATTACGAGCGCCATTCGGAAGGCGATCATATCGGCAATCGCGGCGTCGCGATGTACAAGAATTGGCTCTACTTCACGACACCCGACGCGCACTTGGTTTGCCTCGATGCGAAGGATGGCAGCGTGCGATGGACTGTTGAGCTCGCCGATGCCAAGCTCGGCTACTTTTCGACGATGGCGCCTCTCGTCATTCGCGATCACGTCATCGTCGGCGTTTCCGGCGACGTGACCGATCTTCGAGGCTATCTCGAGTCGCTCGATCCGGAAACCGGTACTATCCAGTGGCGATGGAACACCGAGCCCGATCCCGGCCAGCCCGGCTCCGAAACTTGGCCGAAGGACAGCGACGCCATCCTACACGGCGGCGGCATGACATGGATGACGGGCACGTACGACCCGGGACTCAATCTTCTCTATTGGGGAACGGGCAATCCCAATCCGGTGCTCGTCGGGAGCGGGCGCGCCGGCGACAATCTCTACACCTGTTCGATCGTGGCGCTCAATCCGGACACCGGCAAGCTAGCCTGGTATTTTCAGCCTTCGCCGCATGATGTGCACGACTGGGATGCCGTCGAAACGCCGGTGCTGTTCGACGCCGAATTCCAGGGCAAGCCGCGCAAACTCCTTGCGCAGGCCAGCCGCAATGGATTTTTCTTTGTGTTGGATCGCACGAACGGAGAACATCTGGTGACTGCGCCGTTCATCGATCAGACTTGGGCGAGCGGCGTCGAT
>JBARCY010000204.1:0-2807 GCA_049794595.1 Candidatus Acidiferrum sp. | reverse complement strand
CTTCAGAGGAGTCCTTCTACGCCCGTGTCCAGAGGCAGAATCTTTCCGAGCCCGCGGTCAACACGGTGTTCGAGCAGCTGTTGATGGGTCTGCATCATCTGGCGGCTTTACATGCCATGGTAAGGGCTGGCAGCGATCGTGACTTGGCTCGGGTCGCGGTTATGACTTGGTATTACGGGATCTATTGCGCGGCGAGCGCCATGATTGCAGCGCAAGATGGCTCGCTTCAGGACGATCACACCGCTACGGCCAATCAATGGGACCGCCAAATTGCAGCGTCTGGCTTGATGCCGCGACCATTCAACCTCAGGTTGACCACAATGGTCAAAAAGGATGCGAAGGTCGAGATCGCAAAGATGCGCAATGGGAGCAAGTTCGACGTGAACAGCCGCCCGATAAGCGTCGATGATGCGATTGGAGCTTGTGCTTCCTACCTGAGCGGCACGCGTGACTGGCGCGAATGGCAAATTACCGAGGAATTGAAGGATCGCGAACTGAAGAAACTCAATCTATCCGACTTCCGAACTAAGCAGGCCAGACAACTCCGCGACAACCGCCTTGGTGGAAAGACCCTGGGTTTCGTGCATCAGGCGTTCCGCTACCGTGGCAAGGCAAACTATCGTGATGCGTTGTTCCTTACATATGAAGCCCAGGTGGGTGCGGTACTCAACGGGTTCATCGCAGACACGGCAGCGGTGCTGAAGGCGTTCCTGACTGCGGCCGGGGCGTTTTGCTTCCGGCGAGTGACCAGTACAGACTGGTGTGCCTTCATCAAAGACATGGATGAGCATCTAAACTTGGGTGTGATGCCAAAAGACGTTTGGTCATGACCGCTAGGATTCCAATCCCATAATCAGGGCTTTGGACGCCAAACATACGCTGGGCGACGTCTTCCAAAATCATGGTTCTTTTCCGATTATTTCTGAATTCCTATTTCTTTTAGATCCCTAAGTCAAGAAAATCATACCACTCACGAGGGTGGAACCGAGCTAGACACACCGCACTCCAGCCCCTCTCTGCCAGGCCCGCAGGTGTAGCAGTTTTCCCCTTCCACACTACCCCACCATCAGGCTACACGCGGAACCCGCATTATGACTGGGGTTCTTGATGAGTACGTCCATTTAAGCCAATGTTTATGGGGCTTTTCGCGTGCGGTGAGTGGCAGGGTGTGTCCCTTTCGGCCCATGCCACCTCTATACCCGTCAAGGAAGCGACGGGGTAGTATGGTTCGGGAAAAATTCGGCTACACCCCCCGCCGGATAGCAAATCTCCGGTAACGCGACTTACCGCCCGATTGGTCTTCATATCTTAGCGGGACGAGTGCATCGACATGGGACGTGAGGACGGAGACGCGGAAGACGGCGAGCGCAACGCAGCTCAGAATCGGACATTGCCTCTGCGGAGCTATCTCAGTTTCATCGTGCTGATGAATCTGTGCAGCAGAAAGTTCTGTAGCTTCGCGTCCGTACGAGGCAAAACGAATTCAGCTTTTTCGAGGAATGGTTCGGAGGAATCGTAACGGGCTACTCCGCGTGCCAGGAGACCATGTCCGCTAGGATACGAATACGTCACAATGTTTTGTGAGACACGAATAATTTTCAGGTGAGGAGGAAGTGGGCTTAGCGTGTCGTAGTTGAACAACTCTTTCCACTGCCGCATGGCGCTGGGAAAGTACTGAGCCGCGGCATCGACGGCACAGCCTGCGCAGCCCCCGCTGTTCTCATAATGAAACTGCTGCCCCGGGATGGCTGAACCCTTCACGGAGTGCAGGTCTACATCTGTGCTGCCGTCAGCCCCAACGGATGCAGACCCGGTCCAGCCCTTTGGCGCGACCCAGACGCGATACGCTGCGCCATAGGCCGATATGCGATTTGAAAATGCTGTGGCATATTCCACGGAAATAGTTTTCGGGTATCTCTCGGTGTACAGACCGGTGCCTCCGGCGAACTCACCACCATCTGACGTGACCAATACACGCACTTTCAGCACAACGACCGAGGACGTTCTGGCGGAACTTTGGCTGTCGGCTGCTTGCGGTTCAATCACATGCCTTTCAGTAGTCGTCTCGTGCCGCATGGGTGTGAGGAAGCAAAAGGACATGATGAGAGCAATCGAAAGTGCAGGCGCGGAGTTAAGCCAGGTTCGTTTCACGGAACTTCAATGATAACTCGATTTGCGAGGTTTGCTACGCCTGGGGTGTCAGGAGTTTTGCCAGCCGCGAAATGTATCTCGCTTTCAGAATCCGCCAGAATTGGACGTGTAACGCGCTAATCGGAAACCCGCTTTCTGGGCAGACCTGCGTTCCCTGCGCCCCGGGGTGTAGCATTTTCCCCTCAATGCGTAATACCCCCTCAATTACATAAGGGGTATGGTTACAGACACGCGCGAAACCGGCCCTCCTACATATTGTGGCCTTCGGATGAGCATACAAGGGGTGGGAACGGGGGCCGGAGCCATGGGCCTCGGCGGCGGCAGCGCGCGAAACTGCCACCCGTCCTGGCCAAGCGTTGGGATAACCTGCTCCCCATTTTCCGCACAAAGCGTGAAATCGTTTTGCTCGGCTTTCCCAGCAACTTTGCGATTTTCAAGAAGAACTCTAGCGGCGGCTTAGGGAATTGAAAGCTGCGTTCGACCTGTTGCCTGATGGCTTTCCTGCTTCGACAATCAGCCTAAAAAATAATTTAGTTCGGTTCGGGGCTCATCGCGGCCTCCAAGGAAGTCATATTGGAGGTCATATTGTTTATTTCTATAACGTCTGGGAGGACGGCGATGAGGCGATGGGACCGGTTACTGGACTCGTATGTCGA
>JBARCY010000203.1:0-4723 GCA_049794595.1 Candidatus Acidiferrum sp. | reverse complement strand
TCGATCCGCTTCCGTCTCCATTCGCCAAAAACAATTCTCGGCCTCGCGCGTACACTAACGACTGTCCATCCGGAGACCAAGCCGCATCCCAAGCAGTGATTCCGTTGAGACGCCTGGCAGTCCCCGCAGGAAAGGGGACTGCCCAGAGCGGCGGAGCATCCGCCGGACTTATAGATCCGGCTACCAGGAATTCGGAACGAGATCGAGAAACATCGAGCAGCGACGGTAGTTCGATGGGCACGGAGACGCGGTTCGTCTCGCTCCCGGTCGCCGAAGCTTCCGCAACAACAGGAGCGTCAGAGGAACCTTCTGTAAAGTAAACTCGGGCTCCATCCGAGAACAACGCCGCTTCGGGGCCGCCAAGTTGCACCATCTGTAAACGTTTGATCGTCCCGTCATTGGTAATTTGTCTAAAGCCAGAGACGGCGGGCCAACGAGGGCTCTCGCGCCACCATTCGATTCCACTCGCCAGAGTCATCAGCGCGATGATCGCGAACACGCCGGACAGCATCCGAGTTGACCTCGGAACTTCCTCGCGAGGACTGAGGGCAGTTGTCACTCCATGATTCGGATCGGCCTCGGCATCGACGCGGGGAGCCGCGTTTGCCCCGTGACTTTCTTGAGAGTCGGGGCTGATGATCCGCACGGGAACCGTGATTCTGTAGCCGCGTTTCGGCAGCGTTTGGATATAGTGCTCTCCATTAACGGTCTCTCCAAGTTCGCGACGCAGGAGGAAGATGTTCTGGGTGAGATTTCCTTCCTCGACAAAACTGTCGGGCCAGACCTCCTCCATCAGCTCTTTCTTGCTCGCGATGTTCCCTTCTCGCTCGACCAAAGTAAGAAGTATCTTCAGAGCTTTGGGAGGAATCGATATGACCCTTCCGTCGGCCGACAGAACCATGCGGTCCGCGTCGAAGACGTAAGAGCCGAACAAATATAACGTTCCGCGATTCAATAGGTTAATCGCCTTGAGAACGAACTGAGAAAAAATTGAGCATTGCCTTGAAGACGCCAAGGCCAACCCGTGCTAATTCTGCCACACGTGGCGAAAATCGTTGCCGCGATTCCTACGAAGGGAAGCCTACGATGAGTACGGTCCCCGAAACAACACACAGTGATGCCATTGCGTCGGTGCCAAACAAGCGTTCCACCGCATCACCGACGTCGCTGCGAGTCGACGATCAATTTTTCGTGGCGATAGCAATCTTCATTCTCGGAACGGTTTTCTTGGGATTCGCCCGCACCTTCTACCTTGCCGGAATTTATCACACTCACGTCCCCAATCTGCTCATCGCAGTGCATGGCACCGTCTTTACGGCATGGATCGTGCTCCTTGTCGTTCAGACAGGTCTGGTGGCGGGTCGACGGATCGCACTTCATCGTACGCTGGGTCTTTTCGGAGCGGTGCTGGCCGCTTCGATGGTCGTTCTTGGTCTGACTGCTGCGACGGACTCGCTTGCCAGAGGCTTCGCGCCTCCCGGATTCCCCTTTGGCCCCCGAGTCTTTTACGCAACCCCGGTTTTTGCAATGATTACTTTCGCGACTCTCATCGGCGCAGGGCTATGGATGCGCTCGAATGGCCCCGCACATAAGAGGCTCGTTCTGCTCGCGACCATCACACTCCTGCCTGCGGCGATCGGGCGCTGGCCGTTTGCCGTCATCACTCGGGTGCATTTCCTTCCGAATCTGATCCTGGACCTAATGGTGCTGCTGATCGCTGCCTTCGACGTTTGGTCTCTTCGCCGAATTCATCGTGCAACCATGCGCGGTGGCATTATCCTAATACTAACGGTGAATCTTGCAGTTCCGGCTGGAGCCACCTCCGCATGGCAGAGATTCGCTGGTTTGGCACTGCGCTTTTGGCAAGGATGGCACTAGCCCCAAAGTTCCGGCGCATGACAGCATGCCTGCGAGTGTCGGCTGTGAGTGAGATTCGTCCGATGCTGAATCATGCCCGTCCACCTCCTGCTGTGAAGACGAGCCACTCGGAACAAACTTTACAGATCCCTTGGAACCGCTGAAATTTCTCGGCAGGGGTAGCACCCTGCCTTTTAAGTAGGAGCACCCCTTCCGGGGTTCTCATTGGTCTGAACGCATTCCGAAATTTCAGTGGCTTACGAGCCTCGCGTGATTGTGCACAGCAGCTCGTGTCGGGCCCTTCTTACACAGTTCATACAAATGCGAGGACACGCATCGGAAGAAAATTTCCTAAGCTATACATTATGAAGAGGTTTGGTGGACGTGACAGGGTTCGAACCTGCGACCCCCTGCTTGCAAAGCAGGTGCTCTCCCAGCTGAGCTACACGCCCACTGCCGGAACTTGCATTCATTTTAGAGCATTTACGGCTCTTCGCAAACTCCGAATCGCGATTCTTGTCCGCTGTTGTATCAGAGCTATGCCAAAACGCTTGTAGGCACCACCTTCCCGTACCAAAACGCCCGGGGCTGCTTGCCTATTTATAATGTACTGTACTTGACATTGCGGTTATCTTACGCATAGACGCGGCATGCGATGGAGCTAGACGCGTCCCTTTCTTGGCGCGCGCTGATGCTCACGCCCGGCCTCGCTTTGCACTCGCCCACGCTTGCTAAACAGTTCTGGTTCTCCCGGCGGAAGCGCCGAAACTCAATTGAGGAGCCTAGTTAGACGTCGTCGCTCCGTCGTGCAAGAGGACCACATCCCCAGCATAACTATGGCGCAGCACGGCAAGTTTCTTGCCATCGCGCGACCAGCGAAAATCAGATATGAATGCCGATTTGAAGTCGGTTAGCGTGTGCCCCTTTGAGCCGTCCAAGGGTTGTATCCAGATATTGTCAACGCCTTTATCCTCAATAAGCAGCGCGAGGGCTTTTCCGTCCGGCGTGAAGCGAAACGCATCGTGGGGAAGCGGCGGAATCGAGTGATAACTGACACTTGCTTGCGGGTTTGCCTCAATGTAACGGACGGTCGGCTTACCTGATGGTTCGAGGTGGAACAACGCTATCTTAGTCTTGTAGATCCGCGTCGAAGTATCAGCTTGGCTGAAGTAGGCGGCAATAGTTTGTCCATCCGCCGAAAGCGCCGCTCCTTGCAGCAGGGCGCCAGGAAGCGAAACGGCAGCTACGAGTTCCGGGGCTGCTCCTGATGTTGGATACCTCATCAAATCGTCGTTTCGCCAAGCATCGTACGCATAGATCCATTTCCCGTCGGGCGAGCAACCGAATATAGTTGTATCCGCCACTGGCGTCACACCCGTTGTATCGGAACCGTCGGCGTTGACACGCCAGATTTTCACTCCTTTCGAGCCTCCATGAAGGTACCAAAGAGCATAAATCGTGCGGCCGCTATCGCAAGACGCGACCTCCCGGATCCATCCTCCTGGATCGCTCAGGAGGGTGGTCCTATCGCTGCCGTCGGGATTGAGTCGCTGCAGGCCGAAGCCTTCGGAGATGAGCAAATGACCGTCGGGTGTCCAGTCCATCCCAGATAAGACCTGTTGCGGTGGAAATCCTGGAATTGCCGCAGAAGCTCCCTTGCCTGACCCATCCAAAACGTCCGCTTCCGTTACGGACTGATCCTGCAATGTAGCGAGCGTCTTTCCGTCAGCCGTCATGCTGAGTGTGTCATGGTCAACCACATCGTTCGTGAGAATGCGGAATTTACCTTCTGGATAAGAAAATGCTCCTAAGCGTGAATTTATAGTGAATGGCTGGTCGCCGAGCGTGGGGAATATCACATAAATGTTCCGGCCATCCGGGGCCCAGACAAACAGCAAGATCAGTTTGTCCTCGAAACTCTTAAAGAGGCTCGACTTTCCCGAAGCGAAATCGAACATTATGATTTGGCCACCAATATCCCCGCCCACTGGCTTGTCCTGCGCAATGGCGATTCGCCTGCTGTCCGGCGACCAGCCGATATAAGCAGGGTCATTCGATCCTTCAGAAACCAACAGCACTTTCTCGTCGCTGCCGTCGACATTTGCCTGCAGCAATCTCCACTTTCCAACCTCCGGGTCGTTCGCGCGAACGTAAGCCATGAGCTTGCCGCTGGGCGAAAACGTTGCATTGCTATCCACGTCCTTCGCCACAATGGCCGAGGCGCCGCCCAATAAAGGCGCTCGATACAAGTCAAGGCTTCCGGAGGATCCTGTCGACATTTGACGATAGTAGACGTAGCTTCCGTCTGGAGAAAATGCCAGCGAGGAAAAGGTTCGCCCTGACGGCGGTACGACCTGCGTTACGCTGCTCGTTGGAAGATTCCTAAGCCAGAGGCTTTGCTGTCCTTTATCGGTATTGACTGTGAGTATGAACTTGCCGTCTGGCGATATCGCGGTCCACTGAATGTCCCCAGTGTTTGTTACCTTGGCAACGGTATAAGTGTCGAAGGGCTGCACGGCGGTACGATGAAAGAGCACATAGATTCCGTAGGTCGCGCCGGCGGCAAGCGCGAGAACGAATAGTCCTACGAGAACCGCGCCCAATTTGTGCTGGCGAGCCACGGCCGCCACCACGGAGGAGCCCGAAGCGTGTGAGGAAACCGGGGTCGTTGCCAAAGGGCTGCTCGTTGAGGGCAGCATACTCGCAGCACTCACCGAAGTAGCGCTCGTTTGCAGAGCTTCCACATGGGAAGACGATCCGCCAGCCGAGGCAGTCCGCCCAGAGTCCGTATCGCGCCGGAGGCGCTGCAAATCCGCCCGCAGCTCGCCCGCATGCTGATAGCGCAGATTGCGGTCTTTTTCGAGCA
>JBARCY010000202.1:0-4484 GCA_049794595.1 Candidatus Acidiferrum sp. | reverse complement strand
CCAAACATATCGCGACATGCCGAAGAGAATCAGTCCCGCTCCAAACATGCCGGAAGAGATCGGAATCATCTTGGTCAGGCCGCGCGCATTCGGACGAAGGGCGAGAGAGTATGCGGAAATCAGCGCGCCCACACCCACGGCCCCCATCAAAAATCCATACGTATGCGGACCGCCGTGCAGTATTCTTAATGCGAATACCGGCATCAACACGGTGAAAGGCCAGCCCATCAAACTGATGAGGCCAAACAGAGTGAGAATTGTCCTGATCGGCGTGGACTTGGAAACATATTCCCAGCCTTCCTTTAATTGTTGAAACATCGGCGCCTGAACATGCGGAGTCAAAGAGGGCTTCAACCGCATCATCAGCAACGAAGCGATCACCGCGAGGTAGCTGAGGCCGTCGATCAGAAAGCAATAGCCGGTTCCGGAAAGCGCAATGACTAAGCCGGCCAGCGAAGGACCCACGAGCCGCGCCATATTCACCATCGAGGAGTTCAGCGCGATCGCATTGCCAAGATCCCGCTTGTCCTCGACCATCTGCACCAAAAACGCTTGCCGTCCCGGCATGTCGAACGCGTTGATCAGCCCTTGAAACGCGCTCAGCCAGATGATTTCGTGGATGGTGATATGCCGGCTGAGCGTTAGAACCGCCAGCGCCAGCGACTGCAACATCGCCAGAGCTTGCGTAACGACGAGCACCCGTTGGCGGTCCAATCGATCGACCCATACGCCGGCAAAAGGCGCCACAAGAAATGTAGGAATCTGCCCCGCGAAACCAACCACGCCCAGAAGCAAAGCCGAGCTAGTGAGCTTGTAAACCAGCCAGCTCGTGGCGATGCGCGTCATCCACGTCCCGATCAGCGAAATGCTCTGCCCCGAGAAGAACAGCCGGAAATTCCGGTGCCGCAACGCCCGCCACACGCGAGCGATGCCCTGTTTGCCTTCGGTCGAGTTTTTTATTTCGTTGGGAGTTGTGCTCAGATCGTTGTCCCTGGCCGAGGAGATTGGCAAGTTCCATTTTAATTGGATGTGACGCGCCGCGGCAGGGATATGTGCGCATGTATTCTGCCGAGTAAGGGAGAGGAAGGGACAGGAGCGCAGGGCGGGATACCCACGCCCGTTGCGACGAAAAGTGTGCGGAAATGGATGAGAGAAAAGGATTTGCGGGTGATCGTGCGTCATGGGAGCTGGGGTAACTGGAATGGCAACGGAAGAGCGGGAATCGGTTAATCGTAATCGGACCCTCCCCCCGGATTTCTTGTAAGCGTTGCAAATAAAGGATTTTAAGTTATTTGGAATGAATACTTGCGGAAGTGTTGCAACCAAAGAATTTAGCGGGAGATAAATTTTATTAAATGGTAACGGGCCAGAAACGGAGAGGCTCGCGGGAGGTTTGAGGAACATACCGGCGAAAGGCAGAGCGAAACAGTGATGAGAGGAGGCCGGGGCGGGCTGGAGCGAGCGAATCACAGGGCATGGTAGCATGGGGTTAGATTACTGTCAAGGTATAGTACTGTAGTTTTATCATTCGAACGTGAGACAAGAAAGTGGTGAGGGTAGAGGGGCTTGCAGCGATTCCAGTAGTTTGGTGAGACGGTTTTGATAGCTATTGGCTGCTTAGCTTAAACTCATCCTGGAACTCGTGCACCGACTAAGCCGATTCTGGTTTGTGGGCTATTTCAGGATATGTGACTTCCCCATCCGTAAGAGTCATGAGAAGCATTCCGTTCTTCTTAACCCACTGAAAGGGGATGTTCTTACGGTATCGCTGAGGATATGGGTCGGGATACTCATCTAGCCATTTGCCAAAGAATCTCTTCAACTCGCTGCCGTGCAGGTATCTAAGATCGACATTTCTCAAATTGTTGCTGTGATCGAAAAAGAGGTGCCCCACTTTCATGTCTCCCAGCAACTTTTGCTTGCCGGTGTTCTTGTGATATTGATACTCGTAACTTCCCTCGTTAAACGCAGACTTAACCTCGTGTTTTGACAGGTCGACGCCCATACCCAGTTTCTTCCCTAGGTCCCTGACCAAGATGGACGCGAAAACCTCCCAATCAGATGACATTGCAGCGCCCGGAGAGTGTACCGCACGGGATTTGTATAGTCGTAGTTTCCCTTGGAAGGGCGTGGCTGCGCCAGGCGACCACTCGGTTCTTTTATCTTCTTAGCGCACTAAGGAACTCAACATGCAACTCTGGTGGGCTTCGTGTTCGTAGGTTTCAGTCGCCACCCTATCGAGTTCTTCGAAGGCTAGACCTTGACAGTCGCAGTAGTGCCGCAAATCAGCGAGTATCTCTTGTATCGCGGCGGCGTCCGAACTCTTCGTCGAAAGCCTGCGTAGGATCTAATCGTCCGATTGATACGTTCTGTACGGTTCTTACGCTCGCGAACTTCGGCCGCTGTCCAATCTGACTCCGGGATCAGACCAGCGCGTGCTTGAACGACCGAACTAATTAATTTGCTTGAACGCTTTCGTTTCATTTTTCCTCGTTTCCCGACGGATCGGACCGTCCCTTCCGCGTATTTCCTAAAGCTACATTCTGGCCAGCCATGAGATACTAACTGTCACCGCTTCTCGTTTTACGAATCGGAGCTTGCTCGACAGCGGATCCTGGAAAATCTCATGGGTCGGCGACTCCCGAAAATTCTTTACGACAAAAAGAAAGAAACGCTCTTTCATGGCCGCAGCAAGCTCGTGTTCCTTGGGCGTCATCGATAGATTCCCAGTCCGGTCTTTCAGCCCCTTCACCTCAACCGCTAGAAATTCCTTGCGTGTCTGCTTCCGCAAGCGGAAGTCGTACCCACACCCAAGGCGTGTGGTGTTTTCCAAGGCATAGCCTTCGAATACGTCGAGCGTGTGATGTATGGACTCAAAATACTGTTCCGCAGCCAAACTCGTGATTAGCCTTTTCGCGAATTGCGTCTCGCTTTCGTCCCGTTCTTCTTCAACCTTGACTTCGCTCCAAGCATTTTCGTCGTATCCGACGAAGGATTTGATCAAACCGCTGAACGATTCAATATCCAGGCCTTTGTATTCCTCAAACACTTTTAAGCAGTAGTCGCGTGTCTGGCGCTTATGCCAGCCTTTGCGTCGATTCGGAAACAAAGGGTCAAACTCATCGCGGTAATTTTTTATAGACGCGGGTTTTGATCCGAGAGCGTATCCGATAACGTTGAATGCCTCGATGAAGCTCTCAAAGCCAAGTTTCCGTAGCCCAAGCAAATCGTACTTTGAAAGAAATAAGCCGACCAGTATCAGCTTCTCTCGCGTTGCGATTCGCTTCGAGTTCAGGACCAATTATTTAGCCCAATACTCGCGGTTTGACTTCGGAAGGGTCGCAGCTTCGCAGCTATGTCCGTGCCAAAAGCAGCCATGGACAAATATCGCAATTCGCTCACCATGGAGAACACTATCAGGCGAACCCGGTAAATCCTTGCAGTTTTGTTTTGGGCGATAGCCGAAAGCCCTAACGAGTCGACCCACAATCCGTTCAGGCATCGTGTCTTGAGACTTCACGCTCCGCATGACAGCATTACGTTCGACCGCGGAAAACGTATCCATGTTTTATAGGAGTCTAGTCTACTCAATTCTTTAGTTCAACTTCGACTTCGAGCCATGGGGACATACGGAGGTATAGGGACGCGGCATGAGGACAGACGGGACGTTCCCGAATCATTTTGCCTGAACTTTGGCTGAGTTGGAGCTCCGGTCATCCGAGGCTGGGAAAACGTTCCGTCTGTCCCGAGCTTCGTCCCGGGCTTCCCGGACTTCTCGAACTCAAGAATCCTCAATTTGTATAAGCAAGTTAAACAAACTCTGCGAATTTCTCCGGGGTCATGTCGACATCCCGAAGAATCGAGCGCATGAGGCCGGGGCCGAGCGTTTCTCCCCCGTGTACCGGAACTGTCGTCACGCGCCCGTCCACATGTTCCATGAACACATGGCTGCCGCGCGTTCGGTCGATTCTGAAGCCGGCCCGCTGCAAAGCGCGGACAACTTCTTTGCCCTTCAACCGCGGCAGCCGCGTCATACCGTGATCTGTTGTATTCCGACCAGTTCGAGGGAATCCGCCTCAACATCATCGTCTTCGAGGCAGAGTTCGATAACTTCGCGAACCCGCTTCATCAGTGTATCTAGGCTCTTTGCCTGCGTGTGGCAGCCGCGCAGTGCGGGGACAGTGGCCACATAATAGCCACCTTCGTCCTTTTCAATCAGCACGGTAAACTTCCGGGCACCATTCATCGGTTTACACCTTAGCTGAGTTTACCACGGTCACCAACTGCTTATAAAAGTCCGGCGGCGAGTAGCGCCTAAAACAAAAAGGCCGTCTTGATTGCTCAAGACGGTCTTTTCGATTTTAATCCCGGCGACGACCTACGTTCCCACACAGTTGCCCGTGCAGTATCATCGGCCCGGCGAGGCTTAACTTCCGTGTTCGGGATGGGAACGGGTGTGACCCTCGCGGTATGATCACCAGGAA
>JBARCY010000201.1:0-25878 GCA_049794595.1 Candidatus Acidiferrum sp. | reverse complement strand
ACTCCCGAACAATTGAAAGCCCGGCTTGCGGTGCTTTCGCCCCAGATTTTCGCAGCCACGGTGCCGCAGAATTACGATCCAAAAGAGCAGCAAGAATACGTCAAACAGTGGTTCGAGACGGCTCCCGCTGGTACGGGGACTTCGTATCTGCGGCGACAATTTGACGAGCCGCTCAACATTCTGATGGGCGTGGTAGGGCTGGTGCTGCTGATTGCGTGCGCGAATATCGCCAGTTTGATGCTGGCTCGCGCCGCCGCCCGGCACAAGGAAATCGCCGTGCGCAAGGCTTTGGGCGCTTCGCGTGCGCGGTTGATTCGGCAATTGCTGACGGAATGCGTGATGCTTTCCACGGCAGGCGCGTTACTGGGAGTCTTACTTGCGCGCTGGGGAACTTCGCTGCTGGTGCAGTTTATTTCCACGGGCGAGAACAAGGTTTACCTTGATTTGTCGTTTGACTGGCGGATTCTCGGATTTACTGCGGCGGCCGCTGTCTTCACGGGCCTGCTCTTTGGCGTGCTACCCGCGTTCCGCTCCACACGCGTATCGCTGACGTCGGCGATGAAGGGCAGCCAGGCGATTGACGCCGAGAGCCGCGGTAAGTTTCGTCCCGGGAAATGGATTGTCGCGTCGCAGGTGGCGCTGTCGCTTGTTTTGCTGGTAGCCAGCGGGCTGTTTCTGCGCAGCCTTGTGAAACTCACCACGCTGGACGTTGGTTTCGACAGGAATAATGTCCTTCTGGTGCACGCGAATTTGCATACCGCGAAAGTAGCGCCCGATCAACAGCCTGCGATGTTCGAAGAAATGGAGCGACGGTTGCGGGCGATTCCTGGCGTGATTTCCGCGAGCCGAGCCGTCATGACTCCAGTAAGCGACTTCGTGTGGAACAACCATCTTCTGGTGGATGCGCCGAATGCGCCAACGGGAGACGCCGCGCTCGCTTATTTCAACTTCGTGTCGCCTGAATACCTGGAGACGATGCGTACGCCTCTTCTGGCGGGACGGAATTTTACCGAAGGTGATTCTAAAACGGCTGCGCCCGTGGCCATCGTCAACCAGACGCTCGCACGTAAATTCTTTCCGAAAAGTGAGGCGCTTGGGAAGTATTTTCGTGTCCAGCCACAGCCAGGGAAGTCTGCCCCGTTGATTCAAATCGTTGGACTTGCGAAGGATGCGAAGTATGAGTCGGTGCGCGAGGAAAGCCTTCCCACCGCGTATTTTCCGATTGCGCAGACTACCGAGCCCGCGGAAGAACAGGTATTCGAGCTGCGAACTGGTACGCGCCCCTCAGCACTCGTTTCGGCGGCGCAAGAAGCGGTGGCAGGCGTGAGCAAAACGATTCCGCTCAGATTCTCGACTCTGGCCCAGCAGGTGGACGATTCGCTGGTGCAGGAACGCTTGCTCGCCACTCTCTCGACTTTCTTTGGCGGCTTGGCTCTGCTTCTGGCGATGATCGGCCTCTACGGAGCACTAAGTTACCTAGTGGCCCAGCGCCAGCCCGAGTTCGGAATCCGGATGGCGTTGGGCGCGCCGCAAAGATCCATTCTCGGTTTGGTTATGCGCGACGTGGGCATAGTTCTTGCCGGGGGACTGGTGGCAGGAGCATGCCTTGCACTGGCGACAGTTGGGTTATTGCAAAAGATGTTATTTGGTCTCGCGCCTCACGACACTTTCACGTTCGTTGCCGCAATTGGCGTGCTCTCCGCCGTGGCAATCATCGCTGGTTACATCCCCGCGCGGCGCGCCATGCGCGTGGACCCGATGGTCGCCTTGCGCTACGAATAACGCACGCCGAGGACAAAGGCGCAAGAACTGCCCACTGACGAGCAGTTCCTGCGCGCTTCACTCTTTAGCGATTGTGCTTATGCCAAGTCGAAGAGGAGCACCTCGGCGTTGTCGACGCCGGTCAGCTCGACGGCTCTTTCCGCTGAGATGGCTGCGCCATCGCCGGTGTCGAGTTGCTTGCCGTTTAGTTTTACGCTGCCGCGGGCAACTTGGACGTAGGCGTGACGTTCTGGTTTGAGCGCGTGATTTACGGCTTCGCCTTTGGTTAACACCGTTGCATACAGTTCGTTGCTTTGGCGGATTTGCACGGAGCCATCGCGACCATCAGGGGAAGCTACCAGGCGCAGTCTGCCGCGCTTTTCTTCTTCGCTGAAAGTTTTTTGGCCGTAGATGGGGTTCAGACCGTTTTCTTCAGGAAACATCCAGATTTGCAACAGGTGTACCGGCTCGGTTTTGGACGCGTTGAATTCGCTGTGCGTGACGCCGGAGCCTGCGCTCATGTACTGGACGTCGCCGGGACGAATGACGGAGCCTGTGCCCATGCTGTCGCGGTGTTCGAGAGCGCCTTCGAGAACATAGGTGACGATTTCCATGTCGCGGTGCGGGTGTGTGGGAAAACCTTCGCCGGGAGCGACGCGGTCGTCATTCAAGACACGGAGAGTGCGGAACTGGAGGTGCTTGGGGTCGTAGTAGTCGGCAAAGGAAAAGGTGAAATAGGTATCGAGCCAGCCGTGGTTGAAATGGCCGCGGTCTTGGCTTTTGCGGATGTCGATCATGGTCTACCTCCTTGGAGGGACACGAAGATAATACTCGTTATAACGACTATTGTCAAGAGGCACAGTCTGAGGCGTCGGTGCCGCTGGACGGACTGGGCCACGGGGCGATGCAAAGCGAACATCTGATTACACTTACGGCTCTGCAAGTCCCATTCCCGGCGGCCGCTCTTTGGTGTAGAGTGGTGATGTAAAGCGAATCTACGATGCTTGCTGCTAAGGATAGTTCAATGGATTCCTCCCCGATTGCCACACAAACGAAAAAGACAGATGGAGCTGCTGCAGCTCGCGAGTCCCTCACCGTCACGGACAACCGCACGGGTAAGAGCTACGAAATTCCCATCAAGAACGGCGCGATCCGCGCCATGGACCTGAGACAGATCAAGGTTGACCCCACAGAGTTTGGAATGCTGAGTTACGACCCGGCGTTCAACAACACGGCTTCCTGCGTCAGCAAGATTACGTTTATCGATGGCGATGCGGGCATTCTGCGCTATCGGGGTTATCCGATCGAAGACCTCGCTGAGAAAAGCACATATCTCGAAACGGCTTATCTGCTGCTGCATGGAGAGCTGCCCACGGCGGCGCAGTTAAAGGACTGGACGTACAACGTTACTCATCACACGTTCATTCACGAGAGCATCAAGAAGTTTCTCGACGGGTTTCATTACGACGCGCATCCGATGGGGATGATGATCTCGACGATCGCGGCACTTTCGACTTTTTATCACGATGCGAAGGATATTTTTAACGCGGAGTCGCGGCGCAAGCAGACTTACCGGCTAGTGGGAAAGATGCCGACGATTGCGGCGTTTTCTTACCGGCACACTTTGGGAATGCCGTACGTCTATCCGGACAACGAACTGAGCTATCCGGGGAATTTTCTGAACATGCTTTTCCGGACTACGGAAGCGAAGTACCGTCCTAATCCCACGCTTGAGCATGCTCTCGATGTGCTCTTCATTCTGCACGCGGACCATGAGCAGAATTGCTCGGCCAATACGATCCGGGGAGTGGGAAGCTCGCACGTCGATCCGTATTCAGCGACGGCGGCGGCCATTGCGGCGCTCTATGGCCCGCTGCACGGCGGCGCGAACGAAGAAGTGCTGCACATGCTGCTGGAAATTGGATCGGTGCAGAAAGTGCCGGAGTTTATCAAGCGGGTGAAGGCCGGCGAAGTAAAGCTCATGGGCTTTGGCCACCGCGTGTATAAGCATTACGATCCGCGCGCGCGCATTATCAAGGATGTGGCCTACCAAGTTTTCGAATTGATGGGCAAGAATCCGCTGCTGGAAATTGCGCTGGAGTGCGAGCGCATTGCTCTCGAGGACGAATACTTCATCAAGCGCAAACTCTACCCGAACGTGGATTTCTATACAGGGCTGATTTATCAGTCCATGGGTTTTCCGATCTCCATGTTCCCGGTGCTATTTGCGATTCCACGGACTTCGGGCTGGGTGGCGCAATGGGAAGAGATGCTGCTCGACCCCGAGCAGAAAATTGCGCGGCCCCGGCAAATCTATCTGGGTCACGACACGCGGCACTACGTTCCCATCGACCAAAGAGGTAAACCGCAGACTTCCGTCTAAGACCTAAATGGGCCCCATAAATAAAATTTTTTCGCTGTCACGATTAAGTACCTATTGCCGTGTTGCCGCTCGACACTTCAATTTGGCCGGGTATAGTTGACCCTGAGAGGTGCAATGGCACAAGCTCATACAGGTTCCCGAGGTCCCGTGGTACGCCGTCGCAGCCAACGGGTGCTGATGCAAGTGGCGGTGCGTGTCCGCGGCGCGGACACACAGGGCAAGGAGTTCTTGGAAGAAACCGAGACGCTGGCGATCAACGCACATGGAGCGTTGATCCTGTTGAGCGCTCGCTTGACGAGCGGCAGCAAGGTTTTCATGCAGCATAATCGGACGCAGGAAGAGCAAGAATGCCACGTTGTATATCTTGGCCCGGTACGCGCGGGTAAGGCTGAAATTGGTTTGGAGTTTTCTGAGCCTCGGCCGACATTTTGGCGGGTGGCGTTTCCACCGGAAGACTGGAGTTCGAGACACCCGGAAGCCCGAAGCGGCTCTCAAGGGTCTGAGCACAAATAGGAAAGTTGTCTCCGCGGTTCCCGCCGATTGTTTTGCTCCGAGAAGTGTCCCTTGAACGCATAAAGCTAGACATTCTGCCGGAGGCTTGGTAGAGACAGAGCTTGATGAGAAAAGCTTTGAGAAAAGCCGCGACGTCGCTTCTGCTGATTGCGATTGTTGCTGTGGGAACGCGGGTGGGCTTCGCTTGGTATAAGGAACGGCAAATCTCCGCGAAAGTTCTGAGTATCGTCGCATTTCAGACGGAAACCGGACACATCGCTTATTCGATTGCCAGCGGGAAGGGATACTCCTCGCCGTTTCAGAGGGATAGTGGCCCCACGGCTTGGCTCGCGCCCGTTTATCCCTGCATTCTTGCGGGAATTTTCAAACTTCTTGGCATCTATACGCTCCGCTCTTTTCTGGCCGCACTTTCTTTGAACATCCTTTTCTCCGCGGGGACCTGCGTGCCGATTTTCTACACGGGCAAGCGCGTTGCTAGTCTCGGCGTGGGCAGCGGCGCAGCGTGGCTTTGGGCCCTTTTTCCCAATGCCATCCTGATTCCTTTTGAATGGATTTGGGACACTTGCTTGTCGGCGTTCTTGGTCGCCGTTCTGCTTTGGGCCACGCTTGCTTTGGCGGAATCGCACCGTCTTCGCGACTGGAGTCTTTACGGGATGCTGTGGGGCGTTGCTCTTCTCACCAACCCCGCCGTCGCTTTGCTTTTTCCAGTGTTCTTGCTGTGGGCCGCCTATCGAGCGCGCCATTTCGAAGGCAAACCAAGATGGTTCGTCTGGCCCGCTCTGGCCGCTGTAATCGCTGTTCTGTGCTGCGTGCCCTGGACCGTTCGCAACTATGTTCAGTTTCACAAGCTCGTTCCGCTGCGTTCGAATTTTGCATTCGAACTGTATGTCGGCAATAACGAAAACTATGACGACCAGTACAAGTTTCGTCCCGGCCCAGTCACGCAAGACCGTGAAATTCTGCGCTATTTCCGGATGGGCGAGATACCCTTCATGGAAGAAGAAAAAAAGAAAGCGCTCGATTTTATCGAGTCGCATCCGCGCATCGAATTTTGGCTTATTTCGCAGCGGCTTGTGGATTTCTGGACTGGGACGGCAACTCCGATGACAACATTTCGCCGGGCGGATTCGATGTGGCTCCGCCTGATACTGTTGAGCAATGATGCTGCACCGCTCTGCGCCTTTGCCGGCATCGTTGTACTTCTTGCCCGCAGAAATCCGTATGCACTTCCGATTGTCGCTATCCCCGTGCTGTTTCCACTGCTTTATTACGTGACCCATACCTCGCTGCGCTACCGCCATCCGATCGATCCCGTCGTGCTTCTTCTGGTGGCGATCGGTGTGCGGGGCCTGTGGGACTGGTTCGCGCGCGCGAGATCCAACACGGTGGCCGCGCATACCCCACTGGCCTAATACAAATGAAAATAACCGTCCTGCTGAACTAGGCGGACGGGTATGCCGAATAAGGATGAAAGCTGCGCTGCTGTCAGAATTTTCTGTTTCGGGCCGTCGGCAAGAATGCGGCCCTCCCGCAGCAGCACGACGCGTTCCATCTCTGGAATGATTTCCGAGACGTGATGGGTGACGAGCAGAATGCCGAGGCCGCTTCGTGCGAGTTGGCGCATGGTATCGCGGAGCTGGAATTGCGCGGCGATATCCAGCGCGTTGCTGGGCTCGTCGAACAACAGAGTTTGCGGATCGTGCACCAACGCGCGGGCGATCAGGGTCCGCTTTGCTTCTCCCGAAGACATCTGAGAGACCGCGCGATCAGCGAGATGCGCGATTCCCAGACGTGAGAGTGTGGCTTCCGTGCGCGCCAGATGCCTAGGATCAGGATGGTGGTGGGGAAAGATGCGCGTGCTGCTGAAAAAACCGGAAAGAACCACGTCGCGGCCGGTTGCGTCCGTGCTGCAAGAGGCCAGGAGATCCGGCGACACGATGCCCAACAAGGAGCGAAGCTCGAAGATGTTCCAGAGTTCGCGGCCCAGGATAGAGATCGAGGACCCTTCCCGCGCCAAGGGATAGCACTCTCGAGTGATGGTTTTGATCAGGGTGGATTTGCCGCAGCCGTTTGGCCCGAGGATGCAAAGGTGTTCGTCAGCCCCGATTTGAAGTGAAATCCCATCGAGCGCAGGCCGTTCCGCGGACTTTCCGCGCACTACGGTGATGTCACGCAGAGCCAACAGGGGCGGGGGGCTGATTGTCTCGGATTCGCGCAAGATGGGGACTATCTTAACCGAGAGTTATGTACACGCAAGAATGGAAGCAACTTGAGACGACGAAACGAAAAAGCGAAGTCAAACCCCCGAAGAGGAATGGTGCAAGCAGATTTCACAAAAATAAAAAGGAGGTGAAAACCGCGGGGTTCTCACCTCCCGGGGTGGGGTGGGGTGTTACAGAACAAGGCCCTCGGCGGCCTTGCAGCCCTGCCCTGCCAAGCAGGTCTGCGGCCTCACTCGCTGAATGGATTGCGGTAAGAGACTCACCACCAAAGAGCTTGTTGTTGGAGTTTTGTAGCACCGCAATGCCCAGGTGTCAACGGCAAATGCAGCCGTCCCCCGAAATATCGCGTTGCCCAGCGTTCAAACTGCGTGTCTCGTGGCTTTCACCTGATCCAGTATCTCGCGGACCACACGGCTGAGGTTCGTGGGACTATACGGTTTCTGCAGAAAGCGCCGGGCACATTCCGCACCTCTTGTACGAGGAGCGGAAGTGCTACCGCCAGCCGGGACGTGGGCTCGAATTAATTCGGCGGTGCGGGTGGGTCATTTTGATTTGACCGGGAGGACGCCAGGTACGGGATTGAAGATGTTCTCGACTTTTTCGGCGAGCACGAAGTCGTAATCGCTTATTCCCTTGACGCTGTGGGTGGTGAGATCGATCACCACCTTGTTCCAGACGTTACACCACTCAGGATGATGGTTCATCGATTCGGCAACCAGCGCGACGCGGGTCATGTTGCCGAAGGCAGTGACGAAATCCTTGCAGACGTACTCCTGATGTAGCTTCCCGTCCACGATTTTCCAGCCAGCCAATTTGGGAAGGAGGGCTTGCACTTCAGTATCGGACAATTTCTTCGCGGGCATGGACGTGGCTTTCTATGATCAGAAGTCAGTGACGCCCAATTATGAGCCCTTTCGTATGAGGCAGCAAGGATTCGACCGTCTGACAAATTTTTGGCATATTGCGCAGCGCGCGCTCCAACTTGACACTCTGAACGGGCAGGTCTACACTACGGAGTTTTTAGATGGCCCCGAAAGCATACAGAGGGGCGGGACTTCCATGGACAAGAAAAGGCTCGATTATTATAAGAAGAAGCTGGTGACGCGGCGCGAGGAGTTGATGAAGACGATCGCCCGCACCCAGGAAGAGGGGCGAACCGCGGATGAAGATCCGACGGTGGATCTCGCAGACAAAGCGGCAAACTCCTATACCAAGGAGTTCCTCTTTGGCATGACCAATACAGACCGCACGATTCTGAACATGATTGATGCGGCGCTGAAGCGCATCAATACAGACGAATACGGCGTTTGCGCAAATTGCCAAGAGGAAATGCAGCAGAAACGACTCGAGGCAGTACCTTGGGCCAAGCACTGCATCTCGTGCCAGGAAAAGATGGAACAGGGATTGTTATAAATCCCGTTCAATGAAGCCAGAAAGAGTGGCCAGCCACACAAGGCTGGCCCTTCCCGTTTCAGGGCGCGTTCGGCATTAGATTACCTTAACGTTCACTCTCTCTTTCATTATAAAGCCGAGAGGAGTAGATTTGTCCGTGCATGAGGGGAGAAAGCTCTTCGATGCATACGGCAGGGAGCGGGAAGGGGGGTGTGCGCGCATGGCTTGCGGAAGCCGGCGACGCGGTTGTCAGCGTTTTCTTTCCGGCCGGATGCAGGATTTGCGAAGGGCTGTTGAAGAGCGCAAGCCGCGTGCCGATATGCGAGGAGTGCCTCTCTATGTTCGAGGCGCCTCCAGAGAAAAAGTGCGAGATATGCGACCAGACCGTGGGGTGGCCGACCCACGAGGGTGAGCCGCTTGTCTGCCGCGCTTGTAAGCAGAAGACTTACGCATTTGAGCGGGCGAGAAGCTATGGCATCTACGAAGGACCGTTAGTGAAGGCGATACTCCTACTGAAGTGGGAGAGGATAGAGCCGCTCGGAGCGTTGTTCGCCGAAAGATTGACCGAGCTTGCCAAGCGGGAAGGACGAATCCTGGCGGCTGAGGTGGTCGTGCCCGTACCGCTGCATCGGGACCGCGAGCGACAGCGGGGGTACAACCAAGCACGACTCGTTTCCAAGCCGCTGGCCCGTAAACTCGGCCTGCCGCACAAGGCGGTCTTGCTGATGAGGACCAGGCCGCGTCCAAACAAGCAGGTTTTGAGCTTTGAGGAGCGCTGGGAGTCTGTCCGTGGTGCTTTTGCCACACGTCCGGGCAGCCAAGTTGACAATAAGCGCGTCCTACTGGTAGATGATGTAATGACCACTGGGGCGACGCTAGACGCATGTGCGAGGGCGCTCTTGGAGTCTGGAGCCAAATCAGTTGTAGCACTAACCGTGGCCCGGGCTTCGAGAAATCCCGCGTTTGCCCCGGATAGTGGTAGTCTGTAGCTGAAGGCAGCGCGATGAGCGCAAACCGGCCAAAGTCGGTCGATTTCCGAGGGCGGCATGCCCCCGAAGCGGCTGGCGTATCTGTGCCTGGGTCCGCGGATCCCGCGGATAGTAGATCCCATAACCCGATATTGTCCCGGCGTGCATCGTTGATGCAAGAGCCGGTGCTCGTGTTGAACGCTACCTACGAACCCATCAACGTGACGGCGGTACGGCGCGCGATGGTTCTTCTCTTGAAGGGCGTGGCGCAGGCCGAGGAGATGCACAGCGCGGAAGTGCACTCTGCCGCCCACGCGCACAAAGTGCCTTCTGTGATTCGCCTGCTGGCGTATCGTCACATACCGCAGCAAAGCCGGGCGCTTTCGCGCAAAAATATTCTGCTCCGGGACCGCAATACGTGCCAGTTCTGTGGGAGGATTTTTCCCAGTTCAGAGCTTACCCTGGACCACGTTGTACCGAGATCGCGTGGCGGGCGTTCGTCGTGGGAAAACCTCGTGGCTTGCTGCTACCGCTGTAACAACAGCAAGGGCGACCGGACCCCGGAAGAGGCCGGGTTTAAACTGGCTCGGCGGCCCCGGCCGTTCACTCTACATACCTCGCGGCAATTGATGCGGCTCATCGGTCACCGAGACGAACGGTGGCGTAAGTATCTGTTTTATTAAACGTTTTCGGTAAAAAAGAGAAAGGCTAACTTTTTTCAAAGTCGTGGAAACCTTTTTCGCTGCCACGCATCTAAATTTATAACTAACCACTTCGAGGACACACCCCGGGAAGCAGCTAAGGCACACGCCTTAGCTGCTTCTCTCCTTTTAGGACAGAAAATTTTCTTGTAGTGCTTTTGTACTACGTGTTTCCAGGCAATTTACGGGACTGAGCAGCAGGGAAGCTTTGCAGCGCGGCTTCCTCGTCAGGAAATTCTGGGAAGACTTCATACAGGTGAGTGATTTTCAAAACCTCCTCGACGTTGCGGGATAATCCGACAACCTTCATCTCCCCTCCGCCTTTCAGCACCATCACATAGATGCGAGCCAATTCGCCGATTCCGGAGCTATCGAGGTATTGCAAGGCGCTCAGATTGAGGACGATATGTTTGCGGTCCTCCGAGAGAAGCCGAGCAACGTTCTCACGGAGAACGCCAACTTCGAAAAACGTGAGGCGGCCACGAAGATCGATCAGAGAAGCCTGTGGCGTATGCCGGATGGTCGCGGAAAAATTCAATATGAGCTCCTGATGGCTGGTACAAACGATTCTACTGTGCCGGGGGACTTTGGGACAGGAGATTTCAGCTGAAACAAAGTATGGTAAAAAATCCCGCAAAGAGCAAGGGAGACAAAACCGCGCGCGGGCAGGGATGGAACGCGGGGCCTACGGAGGTGCCTGCCTATTGACGCATGACCACGCGCAATCCGCGGCGCCAGCTCTCCGCCAAGCCGACTCGCGTGTTTTCCATTTCGGGTGATAAAAAGCGCAGAAGAGTGTCGGTGGACGGATGGAAGCGAAGCGCCGGCGCAACCAGATAAACAAGCGGCGGGGTGGACTGCAACTCGATTCCCGTAAAATATCCATAGCGAGCGAGATCACGCTGTTCTAAATGACGGCGAATCCGAAGCCAATAGCCAGCGGCCTGTAGCGGCAGATGAATATGTTCGCTGGCCTTCAGCTCGAGAATAGCGAGCCGGCCAGCCCGAGTAACGGTGAGCAGATCGAGAATGCCGTGCTCGCCGCCGGCATGTGCAAAGACTTGTGAATAAACGAAGCGCGAGTCGAGGGCAGCATCGATGCGGGTGACGTCCTCGCGCACGAGAGCTTCGAGCCAGCGTTCTGGTTGTGCGCGGTAGAGAGCCTGGCGGGCTTCGGCGGCGAACGGATGCCGATGAATTTCGAGCTGCTCGAGAAGCTTCTTAAGAGCCGGCAAAGAAGTAGCAGTAAGCTCCTCGCGCGCATCCGGGCAACCGAATAAAATGCGCCCATCGTCCCAACGCGCAAAAGCAAGTCCGCGAAAACGGAGCACAACCTCGCGGGATTGCGCGACGGCATGGACGGTGATGGCTCGCGGTGAGAGGGCAACGACCGCCTCGACCGCGTAACGCGAACGATCCAGGAGAGCTTGCGACTCGCGATGCGGAACCAACCATGTCTCTTGATTTCCCGCCCGGCGCGGATCGATCTTTTGGAGCGTTTCGCGAATGGGATCACGCTCGTAGATTTCGAGGGGCAGATCTGGAGCCAGGGCCGCAACGCGATGAGCGACGTGGCGCGTGGCACCCTCCGGAAGAATAAGTCGTAGGGCAACGATGGCGCCCCGGCGGCAGAAAGCGCGTGAGCGTTCCAGCCACAGCAAAGCGAATGTAAGACTGCTCTCCGCCGTTTCAGAGGACTCTCCGTCCGGGACGGCAAGCAAAGCGACATGAGAGGAACCGTGCCGCAGAAGGCCGCGAACATAATTCCCCGAAATCGAGTGTTCCAGATCGGGCGAAGCGGTCAGTGACTCAACGGCTTCATCCGGAAATTGTTCCGCAAGAAGAGGTCGGAGAAAGCTGCAAAACTCTTCCCGCGAAAGATCGCGCTGGTTCCGGTCGAATTCCAGACGAACAAATTCCAGACGGTCAGGCTTCGTGCGGCCAAAGCGCTCAACCGCAAGCGCGAGACGCTGGTCGGAATGGTCTGTGATAGCAAGAACGCGCCGCGTCAGATTGTGATTTTCCGACCAGAGATGTAAGAGCGGCTTTTCCGCGGCGCCGCGTACTTCCCACGAAAGTCCTAGGAATGGAGCAACGCGTCCGCCATTCTCGCGAATCTCGATGGCGCCGTCCGCGGTGAATTCCTTGAGGCAAGCCAGCAGTTCGGCCGAGAGGTCCACGCCGAGAATTATAAAGGAAACAAGTGGCTCTGGAACTATTCTTTCTTAGAAGTAAACAATATTCCGGAAACGCGAACCGTGGGCTGCTGGATGTTCCATGAAATAGGGATATGCTCGAAGGAAATTTCGAAGTCGCGCCGTTCGCCTGGAGCCAGCTGGGGCGCCGGGGCCGAAAAAACGGCGCGGGATTCGCGCAAGACGACTTGGCCAAGCTCGTCGGAAAATTCGACGGTAATTTCGACGTTGGAAAGCGGCAAATTTCCCGCATTCGTCATGCGTCCCGCAAGGGTTGTGACTTCCTGATTCAAGAAATTCTCGGCGCGGCTAAGAGCAAGGTGGTCAATATGAAGATTCGGCGCATAAGCCTGTTCGGCAGATTCGAAGGGAAGATGCGCTTTGCGGTGGAGAGAGCCCGGAGTCCTCTCCGAGCTGGGCCACATGACAATGGCCAGCGCGATCGCGATGGTGGCAGCGCCCATCCAGATAATCCGAGAACGGCCAGTATTTGGTTGCGGCTGTTCGGGGTCTTCGATCAGCAAGGTGTCAGGCATGAAATCCGCTCAGAGAATGATGCTGACGTGGAAGCGGCCGGGCGTCAAGGAGGCGTGAGAATGTACGGCCCGTAAAGGGCACGAGCATGATTCCCGGGCGACGTTTAGGTGCCCGGGTTTATCGCCCAACGACAAGCCGGTGAATCAGCGGTTCCGGAAGGCCTGCCGCGCGCATCCGCTCTTGCACCGCGGAGATGTCGTAAGGAACGCGCCAGAATTCGACGGTTTGATGTTCGAGATCGGCGATGGCAAAGCCTGCGCGCGGGTCGCCGTCGCGCGGCTGGCCGATGGAACCGGGATTTAGCAAATAGCGGCGCGGATGCTCGATGCGGAGCGCCGCAAACGATTCCGTAGGACGAGGCCGGATCTGGAGCACTTCGAGATTGGAATCCTCGTAAGAGAAGCCGCCCTGATGATGGGTGTGCCCAAAAAAAGTAACTTCAGCGGTGGAATCGAGAAGTCCATCGAGAGCTTGCGCGGGAGTGAAGACATATTCGTCTTCGTCCTGAAACGCACCGTGTACCAACACAACTCCGTCGGTCGTCATTGGCCCTTGGGGGAGGGCAGACAGCCAGGCAAGATCCTCCGCGTTTAGTTGCGCGCGCGTCCAATCCACAGCTGCTCTCGCAACGGGATTGAAGTCGGTGGTGTCCATCAAGCCGGAGACAGCCTTGTCGTGATTGCCGCGAATCGTTTGCGTGCCGAGTTCGCGAAGGCGGGCCACAACCTCGTTCGGATCGGGACCATACCCAACGACATCGCCGAGGCAGACGGAAACATCCCACCTTCCCGCGGCAGAATCAAGCGCAGCAGCGAAAGCCGTGGCGTTCGCGTGGAGATCGCTTAGAACGAGAATCCGCATTTATGCCTTCCGCAAAATGCCATTGAGTATAGATGAAGCCGCGAGCCGATGCACTCGCTCTCAGCAGAACTGGCAGAAATCGCGTGAGACGTAAGAGAGGAAAAAAGGTTTCGAGAAAGTTCACGGTGATTTACGAAAAGTTTAGAAAACGGCAACAATATGAGACAAAACGCAAGAGAACAGCATCGAAGAATGAGGAGAATCAAACATAAAAAACTGATGACCGACGAAACATTACCGGCCCCTGATTCGTCTATACCAGTGCAGCCGGAAGAGCTGCGCAGGCAAAGCAGGGAATGAAATGAAAAACCCCGCGGTGGCAGCCGCGGGGCGATGACACGCAGTCTTTCCGGCCGTTAGTCCAGGAAGAACGAGGTGTCTTGCGGGTGAGACTACTCGCCTTGAGCACGCGTGTCAACACTCTGTTCCGCTTGCGACAGCAGCAAATTTGGCTGACTCGATCTCGACGGAAAGGAAGTTGACACGCATGAAATTCAATTCGATTCTCCGCAGTATGGCGCTGGCAGCTGCTTTGGCCTCGACAGTGCCTCTCCTCGCAAAGCCTTTCACCAAGACCATCAACATCACCCAATCGGCAAAGATCGGCAAAGCCGATCTGCAAGCAGGTGAGTACCGCCTGATGATCGACGGAAATAAGGCGACCGTCCAGAAGGGAAAGCAGGTTCTTGCGGAAACCGAAGGGCGTTGGGAAAACCGCGATACGAAATCGCAGGGTGATTCCGTGCTGATCGGCCAGGACGGCCAAGTGAAAGAAGTTCGTTTTGGTGGGCAAAATCGCGTTTTCGTGTTCAGCGAATAGGAGAGGAGTTTTCGTGACTCTTCTCGAATGGTCGAGAGGGAGGCTGTGCATGCAGGCGGCCTCCCTCCTCGAATCATCGCCCGGCGGATTTTGAACTTACAGGCACAGCATGCGGCAAGGGCTCAATCGGGAAGCTGCTCTCGGCGACTTCCGAATTACATTCGAGTTTAAGCAACGCGACACGTTCTCCTGGTTCTCATCAAACCACCTCATCGGATCAACATGCAGTCTCCGTAGCTGTAGAATCTATATCCCGCTTGAACGGCATGCCGATAAGCCTTAAGAATTTTTTCTTCTTCGCCAAAAGCGCAAACCAGCGCGAGCAGAGTTGACCGCGGTAGGTGGAAATTAGTGACTAAAGCATCCACGACGCGGAACTGAAATCCCGGATAGATAAACAGCTTGGCATAGGCCTTACCTGGCTGTAAAAGTTTGGCGGAGCCGGACTCTGCCGCGCGCAGCGCGCTGGCTTCGAGAGCGCGAACGACGGTTGTGCCAATCGCAAGGATGGGGCGGCCCGCGGATCGGGCCTCATTTATTTGTTGGGCGGTTTGGGCGGGAATTTCGTAGGCCTCGGCGTGCATCACGTGGTCTTCAAGCGTTTCGCTATGGACTGGCTGAAAAGTGCCAAGGCCGACGTCCAGTGTCAGCTCGCAGATTTCCGCACCACGTCTGCAAATCTTCTCCAGAATCTCGGGAGTGAAATGCAAGCCCGCCGTCGGAGCAGCTATTGCTCCGGGCTGCGTCGCAAATACGGTCTGATACCTTTCACGGTCAGAATGGTCATCGTCGCGATGGATATAGGGCGGGAGAGGAATGTGACCGAGCCGTTCCAAGTGCTCCAAGAAGGAGTGCGTGTCACGTGAAACAAAGCGTAGACTACGCAACCCGAGTTCCCCGCGCGAGATCACCTCAGCTTCCAGTTCGCCCTCACCAAAAAGAACTCGTTCCCCGATTTGCATCTTCCGGCCGGGGCGGACAAGAGCTTCCCAAGTCTGTAGGTCAAGTTGACGGGTGAGGAAGACTTCCACCTTGCCCGTAAGATGTTCACCGCGCGTCGTACGAGAGGGAGCCTGAGCGTGGACGCCGACTCTGCGGCCAAAGAGGCGCGCGGGAATAACGCGAGCGTTATTCAAAACGATGAGTTCGTCTCCGTGCAGCACGTCTGGCAAATCGACAAACAGCCGGTCCTCCCAACCGCCATCGCAACGTCGCACAAGGAGAAGACGGGAAGAATCACGGCGGGCAAGGGGGCGTTGAGCTATCTGGTCGGGGGGCAGCTGATAATCAAGGTTATCCAGGCGCATCGCCTGAGAGTCTAACAGCATACCGAACGAAGAACTCGCAGGAACCAAACATGCCAGGCACCGGGCAGTCTTGCCAGTGCACGTGGGAAATTGATCGGAGAGCAGTCTGGGAAAAGCCTTGTATAATGTAGTAGATAAAAGCTTTATATTTGATAGAACTAGCCAAAAATCATGTTTGACAATTAGACACTCATATTATATTATCTGTATCGCAGTAAGTTGTATACCAGCTGGAGAACGAAAGATGAGAACCTCTTTAAGCCGTTGGAAACCTTTACGCAGTGCTGCTACGCTGCAAGTTCAAGCAAATCGTTTGTTCGGGAGCGCGCTGGAACGCTCAACTGAGAAATCTAACCTTACGACCTGGGCACCGGCAGTCGACATCTATGAGGCTGAACACGAAATGGTCGTCAAGGCTGATCTGCCTGAAGTCGATCCCACGGATCTGGACATTCGGGTGGAGAATAATATCCTGACGATTCGCGGTGAGCGCAAGTTCGAGAAGAAGGTGAACGAAGACAGCTATCTCCGCGTCGAACGAGCGTATGGCTCGTTCAGCCGAAGCTCCCCGTTGGCCAATACCGTGAACTCGGAAGCGATTAAGGCAGGCTATCAGAACGGCTTGCTGACGCTGACCATTCCAAAGCGCGAGGAAGCGGAGCCGAAGGAGATTAATGTGAACGTGGGGATGCCTGAGGTGGCAGCCGCCGCCGGGGCGAAGTAAGTAAGCCAGCAACCGTGTTGTGCTTTGGAGGGGCTGGCTGTTTCGCCAGCCCCTTTTTATTGAGATGAGAGGAAGACATGCTGAGATTTGACAAAATGACCGTGAAAGCGCAAGAAGCGCTGCAACAAGCAAACGAAGTGGCGGCACGCCACGAAAATCAACAGATTGAGCCCGTGCATTTGCTTGAAGCACTGGTGTCACAGACGGACGGCGTGGTGCCACCGCTGCTGGCGCGGTTGGGAATCCGGAGCGAGGCATTAACACAGGAGATCGAGCGCGAGATAGGCCGCTTGCCGAAGGTGCAGGGCTTTGCGCAGCAACACATGGGAAAGCCGCTGAATAATGTGCTGGAGCGGGCATTCGACGAGGCGGAGAGATTCAAGGACGAGTACGTTTCGACGGAGCATCTTTTTCTGGCGCTCGCCGGGGAGGAGCGCGACCCTGCGGGCCTTTTGCTGAAGCGCCAGGGCGCCACGCATGAAGCGATTCTGCAAGCGCTGACGGGCGTGCGCGGCTCGCAACGCGTCACGTCGCAGAATCCGGAAGCTACGTACGCTTCCTTGGAAAAGTACGCGCGTGACCTGACGGATCTGGCGCGGCGGGGAAAACTCGATCCGGTGATTGGGCGCGACGAAGAAATTCGCCGTGTGATGCAAATTCTTGCCCGGCGTACGAAGAACAATCCTGTCCTAATCGGCGAGCCCGGGGTGGGCAAAACAGCCATCGTCGAGGGTCTGGCCCAGCGTATTGTCTCCGGCGATGTGCCGGACGTGCTGAAGACTAGGCGCCTTGTTGCGCTCGACTTGGCCGCGCTGGTAGCTGGCGCGAAATTCCGCGGAGAGTTTGAAGAGCGGTTGAAGGCGGTGCTGAAAGAAATTACAGAGGCGGAAGGCCAAATAATCCTATTTATTGATGAATTGCATACGCTGGTCGGTGCTGGTGCAGCGGAAGGATCAATGGACGCCTCGAATATACTGAAGCCGGCGCTGGCGCGCGGTGAGTTGCGCGCCATTGGCGCGACCACTTTGAACGAATACAAGAAGTACATCGAAAAGGACCCGGCGCTGGAACGGCGCTTTCAGCCGGTGTTGGTCAGCGAACCGACGGTGGAAGACACGATTGCAATTTTGCGAGGTCTCAAAGAGCGCTACGAAGTTCATCACGGCGTGCGAATCAAGGACGCGGCAATTTTGGCTGCAGCCACGCTTTCGCACCGTTATATTTCCGACCGTTTCCTGCCGGACAAGGCGATCGATTTGATCGATGAAGCGGCCGCGAGCCTGCGCATGCAGATCGATTCGCTACCGGTCGAAATCGACGAGATCGAGCGGCGTATCCTGCAGCTCGAGATCGAGAGACAATCGTTGTTAAAAGAGACCGACGCGCATTCCAAGGAGCGGCGCGCCCAAATCGACAAGGAACTCGCAAAACTGAAAGAGGATTCGAGCGCCAGAAAAGCTCGCTGGCAAGCGGAGAAAGAAGCAATCGGGAAAATCCGCAGGCTCAAAGAGCAAATCGACCAACTGAGAACGGAAGAACTGAAATACGAACGTGCAGGCGAATTGGCCAAAGTCGCTGAAATTCGTTACGGCAAAATTGCCGCTGCGGAGCAAGAGCTGAAGAAAGCGGAAGAAAGGTTCGCGTCCGTGCAAAAAGATGCGCCGATGCTGAAAGAAGAGGTCAACGAAGAGGATATTGCTAAGCTGGTGAGCAAATGGACCGGGATTCCAGCGGGCCGTCTGCTGGAGGGCGAGGCACAGAAACTCGTACACATGGAAGAACGCCTGAGGCAGCGCGTGGTTGGGCAAGACGAAGCTCTGGCGCGAGTCGCAAATGCGGTTCGCCGGAGCCGCGCTGGGCTGTCCGATGCTAAGCGGCCCATAGGTTCATTTATTTTCCTGGGGCCGACAGGTGTCGGGAAAACGGAGCTGGCGCGTGCACTCGCCGAATTTCTCTTCGACGACGAAAAGCTGATGATCCGCATCGACATGAGCGAATACATGGAAAAGCACAGCGTGTCGCGGCTGATCGGCGCGCCTCCAGGTTATGTCGGCTACGAAGAAGGCGGCCAGCTCACAGAACAGGTGCGCAGGCATCCTTACTCCGTGATCTTGTTCGATGAAATTGAGAAGGCGAATCCGGATGTCTTTAACATTCTGCTGCAAATTCTCGAGGACGGCCGTCTCACGGATGGCAAGGGCCGAACAGTGGACTTCCGCAATACAGTGATGGTGATGACCAGCAACGTCGGATCGACGGCCATCTTCGAGCTGTCGCACAAGGACCCGGAACTCGCGAGAAAAGAAGCGATGCAAGCGTTACGCGCGGCGTTCCGACCGGAGTTCATCAACCGCATCGACGAGATTGTGATTTTCAATCCGCTTGGCAAAGAACAACTTGGGCGTATCGTCGGGCTGCTGCTCAAGAATGTCGAGAAGCTGCTGGCGGCGCGGCAAATCACGCTGGCTTTGACGCCGGCTGCGGAAGAGCTGCTGCTCCGAGAGGGCTACGACCCGGCCTACGGGGCGCGGCCGCTACGGCGAACGATCCAGCGCCTGATCCAGGATCCGCTGGCGCTCCAGATTCTGGAAGGAAAGATTCTGCCAGGCGATCACGTTCGCGTGGATCGCGACGGGCAGAAAGACGCGATGCGCTTCGAGCGCTCGAAGGCGAAACAACGGGCGGCAGCGGCTAGAATCTAACCCGGTGTGAGAGCAGAGCTCGGGAAAAAGTCTTTCTCTCGCAGTTTCAGCGTGCCAAGAATTCTTTCGGATTTTGCATGGGAAGATTAGCGAAGGAACATTATGAGACTTTTTCGAACAACGTTTGTGCTGGTATTGCTGACGCTTTGCCTCATGGCGGTGGGTTCGTTCCTCGGGGGGCGAAATGGCATGACCATTGCCCTCGGAATTGCGATCTGCACCAATGCGTTTGCCTACTTCTTTTCCGATAAAATCGCTCTGAAGTCGAGCGGCGCCCAACCCGTCACCCGGGAACAACTCCCTCGGCTCTACGCGGTGATGGAACGCTTGGCGGCCAAGGCAAATATCCCAGTGCCGAAACTGTATGTCGTGCCAGAAGAAGCTCCGAATGCCTTTGCAACTGGCAGGAATCCTAAACACGCTTCCGTGGCAGTGACGCATGGTTTGCTGGAATTGATGAGTGACGACGAACTGGAAGGTGTCATCGCTCACGAGCTATCGCATGTCCGCAACTACGATATTCTAATCAGTTCTGTCGCCGCCACCCTCGCTGGAGCCATTACCTGGATCGCACACTGGGGGCTTTGGTTCGGAGGAGGCGACCGCGATGACCGGGAAGGCGGCGGCATAATTGTCGACCTTGCCCTTATGATCCTGGCGCCGCTTGCTGCAACGTTGCTCCAATTAGCCCTCTCGCGTCAACGCGAGTATTCCGCTGACGCAACCGGAGCGCGCATGGTCGGCAACCAATTCGGACTGATTAGCGCCCTGCAGAAACTGGGAACTTACAATAATCGGATCCCGACCACGGCTATTTCGCAGACCACGTCGTCGCTATGCATCGTGAAGCCACTATTTGGCCGCGGCGCTGTCTCGTCACTCTTCAGCACACACCCTCCTCTCGAAGACCGGATCGAGGCCCTGCGGGAGATGACAATCGTCCCCCGGCGTTGAGAGTCCAATCAGCCGGTGGGCCACACATTTATTGTAAAGGCTGAGTAATCTTTCCCCGAAGTTCTCGACCCGTTTCATCATGGGAGCTCCGTTAGTCGTCTAACCCATTGAAATTTAAGCAATTATTTTTTTTTATTCTCGCATGGATTTGGCGAATCAAATGCACTCCATCTGAACTAGCCGGACATCGGCGCGGGGTTACGAGGGGACCGCAGTCATGAGCTGTCGAGACACTATCCATTTGATTTGTTGGTACTTAGAGGGAAGGCTGTCGCCTCCGGTGGCGAGCGAGATCAAACGGCATGTGGACTCCTGCCCCGATTGCCGGATGGTTTTGGATGCGGCAATGAGCACGTTGGATCGCTATTTTACACCGGTGAAGGGCTCCGACGAGGAACCGGCTCCTCAAGCAGCCTAAAAGACCTCGCATAAAACCTTTTCCAACAATAACTTACAGTTAGGTGTTTGGATACGCCACTGACAGTGTGGTTTTCCGCCGTGCCCTACGCCCCTCGCAGCTGTTCTGATCTGCCAACAGCAAAATTTACAGCATGAAATGCAACAGCGTAATCTTTACTAGTACTAGTACGTATAAATCTAGGCCATTCGCACCCAGACAACGGTGACAAGTATATGCATCCACTCAGTTTAGCCGCCTCTGCAGCGGAATCGGTCGTTTGGCTTAAAGGGTGCACCTTGGCTGATGCACAGGGGGAAAACCCCAAAGGAGAAGAAGTTTATGAGCGAGTTTCAGGAACCCTTCAACCACACGACAACAGGAACGCCCCGTTGGGTGGGACTGGCAGTTGCCGTCTTGGGCGGAGTTTCATTGCTCGGTCTTGGAATCGGCTGGAGCGCGTTGAATCACGCAAATAGCGTCGAACAATCGACGCAAGCGTCGATGAAGCAGACGAACGATGCGTTGAGCCAACGGCTCGCGAAAGAAGACGAGATTAATCAGGCCTTGCAGAGCGACCTGAGAGTTGTAGCGGACAAGCTGAACCTGACGCAAGGCGAGCTAGCCGCAGCGCGAAAGCAGAACAAAGCCGCAACCGTTGCCGTCGACCAGAAAGTCGAAGGACTGGCCAGTTCCGTGAAGGCTGATCTCGCGACCAAAGCCAGCGCGGATGACGTAAATAAGCTGAATGGCGACGTCACTGGAGTGAAGGGTGATCTGGATGCGACGAAAAATAACCTACAAATGGCCCGGAGCGAGATGGGTACCCTCATCGCCCGCAACCATGACGAAATCGACCAGCTTCGCCGCATGGGGCAGCGCGACTACTTTGAGTTTACGGTAACGCGCAAGGGCAGTGCCCAGCGGGTGGGGAGCATTCAGGTCGAGCTCAAGGACACGAACACTCGAAAGAACCAATTTACGATCAACGTGCTGGCGGACGACAAGAATTTCGAAAAGAAAAACCGCTCCGTCAATGAACCCATTTTCTTCTACACTGGCGGTACCCGGGCAGCGCTGGAACTGGTAGTTAACAAGGTAAGCAAGACCACCGCGTCGGGCTACCTCAGTATCCCGAAAGCGCCAGAAACTTCAGCCGCCAACACTTCGGGCGCTGCCCAATAGGGCCTGTTCCAACTTCCTGAGAGCACACACGGAAGGAGGGTTCCAGAGAACCCTCCTTCTTTTTTTTGCGCTACCCTGCAGCAATCATCTTCCTGGGTATAATGAATTAGACAGCTGGACGTGAGGAATCAGTTCTGCCAAGCTGACGGGGACCTGGTCGAGCACCCCGTCTGGTGTAATGTGGTAGATATTCTTAAGGAGGGGATCAATGAAGATACGATTTGCAGCAGGGATTGCGGCAGCGCTTTTTGCCGCGACGTTGACCATGGCCGCCGATGGGACATGGACCGGCTATATTTCCGACAGCAACTGCGGCGCAAAAGGCGCAAACGAGCGGGCGCGCGAGTGCACGATAAAATGCGTGAAAGACGGAGCGAAATACGTCTTCGTGAATGACGCAGACAAGAAAGTTTACGTTGTGGACGCGCAGGACAAGGCAGCCGAGCACGCTGGACATCACGTCACCGTGAAGGGCACAGTGGAAGGCGGTACGCTGAAGCTGGAGAGCATAGAAATGGCGCCGGCAAACGGCAAATAATCCTTGTCGGTGAGAGTTTTTAGGACGGGTGGAGCTTTGGCCCCACCCGTTTTGCTTTTTGAAAGCTAGCCGGATTCCGCTACGATACAGCCTAACTTATGAGGACAACTCTTTTGCACACCGGGCGGGCGCTGACCCCAACGACTGAGATTCTCGGCGCAGGAATTCTCATTCGCGACGGAGTAATCGAGGAACTCGGCCCCAGGGTAGGAATGCGACTCCCTGCCGGCGCTCTTGAGATCTCCGCCACCGACAAAATCGCGATTCCTGGATTCTTGGACGTGCACATTCACGGTGCGGGTGGGCGAGACGTGATGGAAGGCAGCATGGACGCGCTCGCAGGGGTAAGTAGGACCGTCGCTCGGCATGGAACAACTTCGCTGGTGGCAACAACTGTGACGGCGAGTACAGAGGACACGCTTCGCAGCGTTGAAGGCATCGCGCGCTACATCTCGCAACAACACGAAACCGACGACGCGCGGGCAGAGGTCCTGGGGATTCATTTTGAGGGACCCTTCCTCAGTCCGGTTAGGCGAGGCGTACATCCGGCCGAGTGGCTGCGACTCCCTTCAGCCGAACTGCTAGACAAATTCGTGCAGGCGGCAGCAGGGAAGGCTCAGATATTGACGATTGCGCCGGAACTGCTCGGCGCCCTCCCCTGTATCGACGCAGCGCGAAATGCCGGTATGGTCGTCGGAATTGGCCATACAGACGCGACCTACGAGCAAGCGCGTGCCGGCATCGCCCACGGCGCACATCACGCAGTGCACGTCTATAACGCCATGCGGCCGTTTACCCACCGCGACAGCGGCGTGATTGGTGCCGTGCTTACTTCCCCCGAGGTGACTGCCGAATTGATAGCTGACGGCGTTCATGTGGAAGAAACAGCGATGAAAGTGTTGCTCCAGGCAAAAGGACCCGAGCGCATGATCCTAATCAGCGACGGCATTTCCGCCACGGGAATGCCGGACGGCAATTACATGCTCGGAAACTTGGAAGTGACCGTGAGCGGCGGAATTTGCCGCAACTCAGAAGGAAAACTGGCGGGGAGCACATTAACTCTGGACAATGCGCTAAGAAATATCGTCGCACTGGGGATTCCGCTGCTGAACACTGTGCGCATGCTGACCCTGAATCCCGCGACTCTACTAGGGATCGAATTCAAGAAAGGCGCGCTGCGGACAGGGGCCGACGCGGATATCGTGCTACTCGATGAGGGATTGTATCTCACGAATGTTTGGGTCCGGGGCGTCGCAGTCGAGTAAAACCAGCTGGTTGTCTTTACTCTATCGGGCAGAACGATTCGTGAGTATTCCTTGCCGTGACTCCAAGCATAAGCAAACTCTTCCCTGGAAAGTGTGGAATTCTGACGCATTATTTCGCTTTCGAGCCAAGAACGATAAGTAATAATCCCGAGACCAACAACGCCACGGTCGCACCGATGGGAATTCTTGCCGTCTCGGGCTTATCCACCGTCGCAGTGATCGGTCCAATTCGTGCGAGTTCTTCATGTTTGTGATAGTCAAAACTTGGGTGGACCAACGCGACAATCCCGAGTAGGAAGAGGAGGAGTCCGAGGAGCACCAGAATGCGTTTCATGTGGCGGACATTACCACAAACGGTTCTCTGATAGCTTCCGGTGTTCTTGGGCACACCCCTGCGCCAAGTTGGCGCGGGGAGGCTTCATACTTCAAATAATCAGGATAAGCAGGGAAAGGAACTACGAACGGCCTGCAGCGGCAGCAGCAGCGGCTTTTTTGGCGGCCTTGGCGGCAGTGGAAGCCTTGCGGCGGCGCTTGGTCTTCGGCGGAGTTGCCGGTGCCTCGCCGATCAGCTCTGCGACCATGATGCTGGTAACGAACAACTTGGGTCCATGATCGTCGAAATCGATCGCGGTGCGCTCCTGGTCGGAAGCGGTAACAATGCCCAAGCCGTATGTTTCGTGCTTAACTGTTTGTCCTTCAGCCATTACTTGCACATCATCCTCCTTGACCACACTTTGCTTCGCTGAAATTCGTTTCCAATCTCTTGAAGTGCAGTGCCCCCCGAGATCATCGAAGGCAACCAAATGCGCAGGCTAGAGGCTGCTAACGTTCTCTGCCTGAAGGCCTTTGGGGCCTTTCTTTACTTCAAATTCCACTGCCTGGCCTTCGTTGAGCGATTTGTATCCATCCATCATGATCGCCGAGAAGTGCTCGAAAACATCTTCCCCGGTTTGGCGCTGGATAAAACCATAGCCCTTCGAAGCGTTAAACCATTTCACTGTCCCTTGTTCCTTCACTTCCACTACCGCCTATGCGCTTTCCCAAGCTGAGCGGGTCCGCGATATGGAATTGCTTTGCCCCTCTTGGTCCGCATCCTGACTAGCTATGGGTGGGCCTGCACCCGCGTTCTCCCAAGCGACGTAACAGCCCCCAACAAGAGCCGCAAAGGTTCACCTTGCAACCCCCTCGAACGAGTCAAAAGGTATTACAAGACCAACAACCGCTGGACTAAGAGTACCACAAAGTAGGTTCTTTGTCCACGCCCCAGCCAGGCCTGGACTTACCTTCTTTTTAATGTAAGTTATTCAGATATCTAGGTTTATTGGAGTCAGTAGCAGCCCAGAATCCTTCCAATCGCGAAGACTCCGGCTATTCGAGCGACTCGGGTTGGAGGCTTAAACCGCCTTCGCCGGATGTTTTCTTTTCCCAGTACTTCCGCACCCAGGCTTCCCAGCTCTTGCCAGCCGCAGGATCGCGGCCCGTGAAGGCGAGCGCCGCAATATCAGCGTAAGCGACCTTCTGCCGCTGGTTGGAATCCTTTGGCAGCAGGCGGACAAAGGACATAGCAAGCGTCGGACCGGACACACGATCGAAGATATATCCTTCTATCTTCTTGCCATCTTTAGTGGTTAGCGTCACGTCGCCGCGATAATCGAAAGCCTTTTCCAGGGCCTCGCGCAGTACCTCTTCACTGGCGAGTTCGGGTAGCCATCCTTCGACCGCTTCGCGCTCTCTTCCCGGCGCGACTTCCAGAGAATCAGGGTTCTGCGGAGCCGCTTCCGAGTGAGAAGCTGTATCGGCGTGTCGAGGTCCCGTCACGCGCGGGTCTCCTCGAGTTGTGATTTGTCCTTCGCAATTTGGACGAGCGGATTGTAAGAATGTACAGGATTTACCGGTTCGTTTAGCAGGGCGGATGCGTCCGGATCCGCGTAGTTCACCGTGAATGTGGCTTTCATCGCCGCCCACAGGCCTCGCAACCCACTGAAAGTGTGGTCCATAGCAGATGCTTCGTAACCGCTGTGAACCATGCAATTGGCACACTTGGGATTGCCGGATTCCGTGCCGTAGTTATGCCATGCTGTGGTTTCCAACAGTTCCTGGAACGTGTCCGCGTAGCCGTCCTGCAGCAAATAACAAGGCTTCTGCCAGCCAAACACGTTGTAGGTAGGCATGCCCCATGGGGTGCACGCGTATTGCTGCTTGCCCATCAGAAACTCGAGAAAGAGTTTCGACTGATTGAACTGCCAGCTCTTCTTGCGGTTGGAAAGAATCGCGCGGAACAGCCGCCGGGTTCTGGCGCGGCCGAGGAAGTGCTTTTGATCAGGCGCTTTGTCGTAGGAATAACCGGGCGAAAGCATCATGCCTTCTACCCCCAACGCCATCATTTCGTCGAAGAAGCCGCGAACACTGTTGGGATCCGCGCCGTCAAAAAGCGTCGTGTTGGTCGTGACGCG
>JBARCY010000200.1:0-21822 GCA_049794595.1 Candidatus Acidiferrum sp. | reverse complement strand
CCGCCGCGCAGGAACTGCGCGACTACTCTGACTCGCCGACGCTGTGGCCGCGTATTGAGCGCGCGCTTACCGAACAAGCAGCCGGGAAACCACAAGCAAGATGGTGGAGCTGGCTTACCTTGGGGAGCGGTTTCACGCTCGCGCTGCAAACAGCCGCGGTGGCCGCTTTGGTGCTGGTCTTGACAGTTTCCGCCGGGTGGGTTTATGTGCACCGCTCGAGGCAAGTTGCGCAGGACGACCATTCTCTTTTGAAGAGTTCGGCGCTCGGCGAGGTGGAACGCGCACAGGCCGCTTATGAGCAGGCGATTGACAAACTCGCCGCGCAAGCGAAACCGCAACTCGAGAAGTCCACGACGCCTTTGCAAGCGAACTACAAGGAAAAGCTGCTCGTGCTGGATAGCGCCATCAGCGATCTTCGCGCGCAGGCCGGGCTAAACCCATCCAATGCGCAGCTTCGCCAGCAACTGCTGGCGATGTATCACGAGAAGCAGCAAACGCTGGAAGATATTCTGGAGGAAAAGCAATGAAGTTGGTTTGGTTGAAGAGAAATGAAGAGCGTTTGCGTGTGCGCGGATTGCGCGCGTTCTGCCAGGTTGTGTGCGCCGCGCTGCTGACGGGACCGGCTGTTTTCGCGGCCGGAAATCCATGGCAAGAAGAAGTGACTCGAGATTTTGCGAAGACCCTGACGCTGGGCGCCGGACAATCCGTGAGCATCGAGCACAAATTTGGACAGGTTAAAGTCCACGGCGAATCGGGCCGCGACGTGAAGATTTCCGCCACCATCCGCGCGCAGGCCAGTTCGCGTGAAGAAGCGGATTCTTTCGCGCAAAAAATCCAGATTGACGTGCAGCAAACCGGGGCGGGAGTGCGCATCCGGACGATTTATCCGCCCGAAGAAAACAGATGGTTTCATGACAGCAGGCATTCTTCATGGTCCGTCAGTTATGACATCGCGATGCCCTCGGACGCTCCCCTAAACATCCGTAACAGTTATGGCGGCGTTGACGTGGCCGGCGTTCACGGTGCCGTGGGAGTTGAGAACGGTTACGGCTCGCTCCTTGTCCACGATGCCGGCCCCGCGAATTTGAATAACGCGTTCGGCAGCATTGAGCTCGACGGCGCTGCTGGCAACACTGTGATCAACGACAAGAACAGCTCCGTGCAAATTTCCGGCGTGAAAGGCACGCTCGAAGTGCAAAACCGGTTCGGCAGCATCACCGTGCAGAACATTCAAGGCGCGGCAACCATTACGGGCGGTAATGGAGCGGTGTCTCTCACCGATGCCGGCTCGGCGAACATCACCACGTCCTTCGGGAGCGTGAATACGCAAAACATCCGCGGCGATCTTTCCATTCACGACAACAATGGCAACGTGGATTTTTCGACGGTCGGTGGTTCCGCGGATATCGTCGATAGTTTCGGGAACGTCACGTTCTCCGGCGTGAAGGGCCGCGTGAACTGCACCAGCAATAATGGCCGCATCACGGCCAGTTCTTTGAGTGGCAGCTCGGTGACCATCCGCGATTCCTTCGGCAATCTGGATCTGGAAAACGTGAGCGGCAGCCTGGATGCGGAAACTTCCAATGGAAAAATTACGGTGCGCGACGTGCGCGGCAGCGTCACGCTCAAGTCCTCCTTCGGAGCCATTGAAGCGACGAACGTGCCGAAGGGGATTCGCGCCGTTACTGGCAATGGCGCCATCACGCTGGCCGACATCGGAGCGGACGCCTACGCGAAGACTAGTTTTGGCAGCATCCTTGCCGAACGCATCAACGGCAATCTAACCGCGGACGACAGCAACGGCTCCGTCACCGCGCGAAACGTCAAAGGCGACGCCAGCGTGACGACCTCTTTCTCCGGTGTCACGCTCGAGACCATCGGCGGGCGCATCCGAGTTGATAATCAGAACGGCGGGATCTCCGTCACCGCCGCGCGTCCTGCCAGCGGTTGCCGGGACATATCTCTCAAGACCTCGTTCTCATCCATCCGCGTTAGTATTCCGGAAGGCGTGGGTTATAACGTAGCGGCGCGAACTTCGTTTGGCAGAGTTTCATCGGACTTGCCGGTCACCGCGACGGGAAATCTTGGTGGAGACTCATTGAACGGGACCATCAACGGGAGCGGTTGCCAGCTTCAGCTGACGGATTCCAATGGGAACATCGAGATCACCAAAGCACCGTGATAACCGGCGGGCGAGCGCGGATCGTCGCGAACAGGGCTGGCAAGTTAACTGGCGGAATGCCTCGAACGATCCATCGCGAATGCTGTCTTTAAGACGCGCGTCGCAGTTTCAGTCAGGTGATACGGGCCGAGTTCATCTTCTTTTGCAAAAGCCACATCGGTCACATCGCTCCCGGCGTGAGGTTCTCCACTGATGCGTTCGCACAAATAATCCACGATGACGAAATGAAAGCGCGGCCGGTGATTTTTCTCCGCAGGCCGTGAACCGTCTCCCGGGAATATCCTGTCAAATACTTCGATGAGCTCGAGCACGCGCACTTGGAGGCCCGTTTCTTCGAACAACTCGCGCGCTACGCCCTGTTGCAGAGATTCCCCGAGTTCGAGCGTGCCACCCGGGATGGACCACTGGCCGCGAAGAGGTTCGCTGCCACGGCGGATCAGCAGCGCGCAGCCGTTCTCAATGACCACGCCGCCGACACCGACGATGGGGCGCTCGGGATATTCGCGGGAGGAAGTCACTTTAGGAAATCGGACCTGAGCAGTTTACAATCGAAGCAGCCGCGCCGCGCATAAGCGTTGACTTGGGACCACGCGGTATATAATACGCCATGGTGGCGGCGGCACAATCTGTGGGGCCCCGCCCTGCGAACATTTCTACGGAGGATGGAGCCGTGATCCGCTGCCCTGAGTGTTCCACCGAAATCGACGTGGATGAAGACGAAGTCGAAGAAGGCGAAATCCTGAGCTGTCCGGAGTGCGAATCCGAGCTAGAGGTTTCGCAGACGCATCCTGTGCATCTGAACCTCATTTCCGACGACCTCGACGAAGAAGAGGATGAAGAAGAGGAAGCCGCGGAAAACGGCGACTTGGTTGAGGAAGACGAGGAAGACGAAGAAGAGGACGACGAGGAGTAACGGGCTTTGCCATCCCTGTTCAACACCTCCTTTTCTCAGAACCGGCATCTAATTTTACAGGAGCGCATTCATGAAGTGTCCCCGGTGGATGGTCCTCGCGGGAGCAGCAACAATCTTTATAGGAATTGGTCCAATCATCTGCACGGCTCAGGAAGCACCACCGCCTCCTCCGGCAGCCCCGCAGACTGCGCCCCCCGCTGAATCATCGAGCTCTGCAAAGCCGAAAAAGCAGAGGTACAATCACGCCAACGATTTTCTGATCAGCGGGACGGTATTCGATCCGAAGGGATATGCATTTCCGGGAGCGCAGCTGAAGATACGCCGCAGCACGGAGAAAAAATTCCGTTGGGATGACTATACGAATTCCCGTGGCGAGTTTGCCGTGCGCGTGCCGCAGGGCACGCAGTATGAGTTGGTGATCCGCGCCAAGCATTTCGCGGAGCAAACACGCGATCTGGATGCCAAGACAGGTGTGAGCGAAGCCCGGCTGGTGTTTCGTCTGGAAGCCGAAGGAGGGGAGAAGAAATGACTGCGTCCAAACGATTTCTCTTTGTGGCGGTGATTCTCGCACTGTCGACCGTAACGGCGGTTGCGCAGGACGCCAAGCGGGAAGCCGAGCTGCGGACAGTACATGGAGTGGTGTTGGACAAATCGGAAAACTTAGTTTCGGAGAGCGTGGTTTTCCTTAAGAACACGCGGACAAACGTGGTGCGGAGCTCATACACGGACAATACAGGCAAGTACCGCTTCAGCGGTCTGGACCCGAATGCGGACTATGAAATCCACGCGGAGAAGACGGGCTATACATCAGGGACACGCACTGTCTCGAGTTATGACGGCCGCAAGGACATCACGCTGAACCTGAAGATCGAAAAGAAGAAGAGTTAAGCGCATCGGAACGTGCGCGGTTTTTTGCGCTACCTGAATGAACGGCCATGTTTGACGGGGAGAATCCATTGGATTTTCCAGCTCCGCGGCAATCCGCAGTTTTCCGAAAAAATACAATTTCTTGTGGAATGAAATGAAATGCGGATGAAACCATTTTAGCTGGATAGGAATCCAAGACGAGAGCAAGGCTTTCTGGAAACTCGGTCAGCCCATTTTCGCATACCCGTTTTCTCAGGAGAGAAGCGGAGTTTTGAGTGGATAGCACCTTTGGGAGGCCGAGCCATTTGTTTCTACGAATCTTAATTGCCCTAGCCTTTATTGTCCCATCAGCGCTGGCTCAGCAGCCGGCTGCGCCCGCACCGGCCGAGTCGCCAACCGATAAGACCAAGGACGCGAAGAAAGAGCAGGACAAAAAACCGGCTGACGACCAGATTGGAAAGAGCGAGCTGGAGAAAGAAACGGGGACTGTCAACGACCGTATTTTCGAAGTGCTTCCCAACTATGGGACGGTGGAGACCGCGAAGACTCTTCCAAGGCTGACCTCGGGTCAAAAATTCCGGCTCGCGACCGCTGGCGTGTTCGACTGGGCGGCTTATCCTTTCAACGGAGGACTCGCCGCCATCGCGCAGGCGAAAAACGATCCAAAGTCCTGGGGACAGGGCTGGGAGGCCTATGGGAAACGCTATGGAGAGTCCTTTGCCGACAATAGCATCGGCACGTATATGACGACGGCAATCTTCCCAAGTTTACTGCACGAAGATCCTCGCTACTATCAGATGGGAAAAGGCAAGTTCACGCACCGGGCCTATCACGCGATCAACCGGCTGTTCGTCACGCGAACGGATTCCGGAAATGATCGATTTAACATTTCCGAATCGCTCGGCAATGCCGTGGCCGCTGGCATCTCCAATATCTACCATCCCGCGGAGGACCGTACCCTCGGACGAAACGCATCCACGTTTGGATTGCTGATTCTCTGGGATGGTCTCTCGAACGAACTGAAAGAGTTCTGGCCCGATATTCGACGCGATGTATTTCACAAAAACACGCCGTGAGAATACGCGGGCGCAGGATGCCAGCGTATCAATGAGGCTGCGGTGCCAAGACTCGCACAGCATGCGGCACAATTTCGATGTCCAATGGCGTGAGACCCAGCAGCTCGGCATCTCCGTGAAACATGCGGGGAGGGTTGGTGGTGAGCCTTACGGTTTGAACCCGGAACCGCTTTAAATGCGGGTTGCGCAGCTCTCCACTTTTCAGCAGCCGCGGCAACAGCGCCAAGACTCGAAATTTATTCAGATCATCCATAATAACGGCATCTAGCCAGCCATCGTCCAAGAGCGCTTCGGGCGCGAGCCGAATGCCGGCGCCGTAAGTCGGAGTATTCAGGACGGCAACCAGAAGGGCCTTGGCTTCTATGAGTGGCAAGTCGCTCCCGGGGAATTCCGCTCTCACGCACACAGGGTGATGGGTGCATAAAGCTCGCAACGCCGACGCTATGTAGCGAAACCTGCCGGGCAGCCGGCGAAAGGCTCCGCTTGCATGCCGCGAAGCTTCCGCATCTATCCCGACTCCGCCGCCGCTCAAATAGAAACGAACGCGGCCGTCCGCCGTGCGCACCCGCACAATATCGACCGGTCTGGGTTGCCCTCGAAGGATCGCCTCGGCAGCAACGACCGGGTTCTTCGGCAATTGAAGGCCGGCGGCAAAATCATTTCCGCCACCAGCGGGAAGAACACCCAACACGACGTCAGCGCCGAACGCAGCATTCACTAACGCCTGAAACGTGCCGTCACCACCTAGAGCGATGAGCAGGCGCTTTCCACTCTGAATCGCGGAGATCGCAGCCGTTTCGAGTTCTCTGGCGCTTCCAGAGGGAGTGAACTCCACGGGAACGGAAGCCGCCTCGAACACCCTTCGGATTCGCGGGATAAGGGAGCGGACGCGTCCCCCGCCAGCGGCGAGGTTAGCAAACACAACTGCCGGGGGGAGCGAAGAAAATCGGCTGGAGTCGAGCACTGAGTTTGCCATGCTGCCCGGCTACGTCTGCCCTGTCAATTAAAACAAGCAGAAGGCAGAACCGAGAGTGTCCGCTCTTACGGAGCGGCGGTGACTGAGCGGCTTTGCGCATGACGGCAGAACCCTTTTGTGCGGCGAAGCGATGGCGGTCAAGCGTGGACGCGGCTCTACCCCCCCTGGGGTTTTATATAAGCGTTCATTCTAAAGATAGTTAAAGTCGTTTGTTTTCACGCAGTTTTGAAAGTGTTGAATTTAAACGAGTTGCGTAGGCGAAATTGCACTAAAATTGTGCAAAATGCGTGGCGTCTCGTAAACACTGAAAATGCAGTGGTTAGCGCCTGGAACCACCTCCAGAAAGCAAAAACGCCAGCAATGATGCTGGCGTAAGGGAAAAGGCCCAGTAGTATACGAGAACTACTATATGTCAGAAGTAATGAATTGTCAAGAGAAAAATGCGAACCCAAACGAACAAAGGGGGTGCGGCCTGCCCTCGTGGAGCCGGCAGGCCTAAGGCAATTGAAATTGGACCAGTAGCCGGCGGCGCGTGAGGCGGTCTGCCCCTCCGCCCCTACTTGCCACCCTCCGTCGAAGCCGCTGCAGGAGCGGCAGCGACTACGGCGGCGACATTGCCCTCAGAAAGAGTATGGTTGAAGGACGGCAGGTCCTCTTCCATGAGCTTCTTGTAGTCGGAGACCGCTCCGTTGAGTTCGGCCTCGATGGACTTCAGCAGATCGAGCTCGGTATCGGTGGGGGGGAAGTCCGCGCCACCAGCAACGTCGCCGCCGCCGGTGCCGACTTCGGCGTTGAGCCAGATCAGGTTGAGATAGACTTTGTCGGCTTCGACGAAATATTTGTCGTCGCTGTTGACTTGCTCCGGCGTTACGAGCTTGAACTCGATGGTCTCCAGCTTTTTATCCATTGCTTCGACGGTCTTGAGGAGCTCGGCCTTGCGCTTTGTCAGCGGTTCCTGCGGCGCAGCGGGAGGTTCCGGTTCGTCGTAATAGCCCGGCTCTTCCGAAGGCGGTTTCTCGCTTTCCTTTTTCTTTGGCGGGCGAAGCATGGCTTCGATCACTTCGATCTGCTTGCGCATCCATTCGATTTGGTTGACGGTATCGGAAACCTGAGTGATGTCGTCGCGGATTCGGAGCTGCGTTTTCACGGATTCTTCGAGGCCCGATGCCGATGTGGAAATGCGGGGATCGGGCAGAACCGTCAGCGGCTGCGTGAAGGACTGACCGGCTACCGTAAGGCGAACGGAATATTTTCCCGGGGCAACCATGGGGCCGACTTCGGCAGGTTTAATTCCCCAATGTGTGATGGGGCGAGAGTCGGCGTCGCGGAAACGAGGCTCGGTCCAAATGTGCTGGTCGTCTTCAGGCGCGGTGCGGAGAGCAATCAATCGCGGGGAATCGTAGTGCATATCCCACTTCACGCGATTGATTCCGGTGTGGCCTCTCGCTTCCAGAGTGCGAATCGTTTTGCCGCCGGGACTCAGGACTTCGAGTTTGACGGGGTCTTTGGGCGCGGACTTGAGATCAAAATTCAGGATGGCTTGGCCGCCGTGGACAAAGCGGCGAGCGGGACGAGGATCGAAGAATACAATGGGAGCGTCAGAATGATTTTTCGCGAGCTGCTCGAGGGGCGTTATGTCGTCAAAGATGTAGAGACCGCGCCCGTAAGTTGAAATCACGAGGTCGTGAAATTCTTTTTGTACGACTGCCCAGGTGACAGGAGCGTGCGGCAAGCCGTTCTGGAACGGCGTCCAGTGGCCGCCGTCATCGAGCGAATAGTAAAGACCGCTGCCTGTACCCGCAAAGAGCAAGCCTGCGCAATTGGGATCTTCGGCGACAGTGCGCACGTAGGCTAAGGGATGCTTGGGGAGATCGCTGTTGATGAGCTTCCAGCTCTTGCCGAAATCTGTTGTCTTATAAATGTAAGGATCGCGGTTATCCACGAGATGAAAATCGACGGCCACGTAGGCGGTTCCGGCGTCGAAATTCGACGGAGCAATGCTGGTGATTGTGCCCCAGGGAGGCAGGCCTGAGATGTTCTTGGTTACGTTCGTCCAGGTGGAGGTGCCGTCTTTCGTATACCAGAGTTGACCGTCGTTGGTGCCGGCCCAGATGAGTCCTTTCTGGATTTTGGAAGGAGCGATGGCGAAAACAACTTCTCCATAGAACTGGCCAAGATTGTCGCCGACGATGCCTCCCGAGGAAACGATGCGGGTGGGATCCTGGGTCGAGAGTTCCGGACTCGCCACTTTCCAGCTTTGGCCACCGTTGGTGGTTTTGAAAATGACCTGACAGCCGTAGTAGACAGTGTTGTGATCGAAGGGATCGATGGCGAGCGGCGGAGTCCAGTGGCATCGATATTTAATGTCGTTGGGCGGAGCATCGAGAGTATGGAGATAGGGGCTTACGGAGCGCGCCTCTTTGGTTCGGGCATCCCAGCGCGTGACTTCATCGCCGTAGCAAGTGGCCCAAACAATATTGGGATCAACGGGGTCGGGGACGGTGAAACCGGATTCGCAGCCGCCCATGTGGCGATCCCATGCCGCTTCCTGGGCTTCGGTCGGTACGCTGGGGCCGCGCATGTTCCCGTCGTCCTGCATGTTGCTGTAGAAGTCGTAGGGGATTTGGTTGTCGACGTCGACGTGATACATCTGGCCGATGGGCAGAGTGACCCGATGAAAGCCTTGGCCGTGGACCGTGGTGATATTCATTCCTGCATCGTCTGTGATTACGAAGCGATCGGCGTTCAGCGGATCGAACCAGATGTCGTGAGTGTCGCCGCCCCAGCGGACTTCTTGAAAATTTAAACCGCCGTCCAGCGATTGGAAGAACGAACTGTTGGCTATCAAGACTTCATTGTCGCTTGCGGGCGAAACAGCGAGCCGGATGTAATAGCCGGCGCGGCCAATTAAGGCCCTTTGATAATTGACGGATTTCCAATGAGCGCCTGCATCGTCGGATCGCCATACGGAGCCCTGGTCTTTGGTTTGGATCAACGCATAAACACGATTGGAATTTGTTGGGGCAACGGCAACGTCGATCTTGCCCAGAGGGGAATGCGGCAGGCCGTGCTCTTCGATGTGGGTCCACTTCGTGCCGCCATCGCGCGAAACATAGACGCCGCTGCCGGGGCCACCGCCAAATTCGGCCCAGGTATGCATTTCGACTTGCCACATTCCCGCGAACAGGACGCGGGTATTGTGGGGATCCATGGAAAGGCCGGAGCATCCAACATTTTCTCCGGCAAAGAGGACGCGGTCCCAGTGCTGGCCGCCGTCCGTGGTGCGGTATACGCCGCGTTCCTGCTGCGGGCCGGTCGTGCGCCCTAATGCGCAAGCAAAAACAATGTCGGGATTCGTGGGGTGAACGATGATCCGCCCTATGCGTCCGGTCTCTTGCAAGCCCATATTGGTCCAGGTTTTGCCGGCATCGGTGGACTTGTAGATTCCGTTGCCGGTCACATCGCTGTCGCGGATGGCCCACGCTTCGCCGGTGCCAGCCCAAACAATGCTTGTGTCAGAAGGCGAGACGGCGAGCGCGCCAATGGCCGTGACAGGCTCTTTGTCGAAAATAGGTTTCCAACGGTTACCGCCGTCCGTCGATTTCCAAACGCCGCCGGAAGCCGCTCCAGCGTAGTAAGTGCTGGGATCGCCGGGGACGCCTGCGACCGAAGCGATGCGGTTTCCGACTCGCGGCCCGACGAAACGGAATCGAAATTGTCCGCTCTCCTCGGAGTCCGGTTGCTGCGCGTGTGCCGCCAAAACGCAACTGATGGCAACCAGAAGAACGAGGAAAAGCTTTCCGCTTCGGATAAGCGTCACAAGAACCTCCAACAAAAAAGAGATAGGAATTTCGATGTTCCAGTTCGGACTGGAGCATACTGGACGCGCAGAGTATACATTATCCTCAGCACGGTTCGCCGCAGATACAAAAGACTTCCAGTTCCGAAATTGGCAGTGAGTGAGTGCCGTGAATACTGAAGCCATCTCCCCCAACTGGGAACGTACAAAAGAATTTGCGAACAAGAACCCACGGAATGTTTTCAACAGAACGGTGGGCAGCTCGGGCCACGAGCAAGCTCTAGCGCGATCCGTTCTGTTTAAGGAAGAGGCACGCGATGAAACGGCCGGGCACGACGATTGTATTATTCTATGGGCGGGATTCCGAAGGGGAATCGCGTTGAATGGTGCCGGCGGGGGGAATCGAACCCACGGCCTAGGGATTATGAGACCCTCGCTCTTCCACTGAGCTACGCCGGCACAAAGGCAATCCTCAATGCTACGGAGTTGGTCGCAAATGTGTCAAGCGCTCCCGCAGAAGCGGGGTGGCGAGTTGAGTGACGCCGAAGGGCTGCAGTATTTTTGGTCCAGTATGTGCTGATGCGTATTCTTCGTTTATCGGGTGAGTTGAAGAGGGTAAGCCTTTAGTCCTAAGACTCTTGGTACTACCGTACCGTTGACCCAACAAGTCCTAAAACTTAAGCTGGCCACGTTGTGAAGTAACGGTCCCGTATCGCTGGGCGAAAGCCTAGCGAAAGGAGAGACCGGGTAGGTGTGTACCAATACGGAACAAGTCCGTAGCGCGAGCTACTTGACATCCCTGTAACAAGGGATAGAGTGCCTCTGGGTGTCTTTCATCCCCGGAGGCAAAATGTCCAGGAAACTCGCAGTTGTGTTTCTCGTCATGCTCGTTTTGGCGGGAGCCATGGGCTTGAAGACGATTGTTACGGCGCACAGCGACGGCTCCATAATTATGGCGAATGGGGCAGCACCACCGCCACCAACGCCGTACAGGAACGGAGCAGCACCGCCGCCGCCGACGCCGTACAGGAATGGTGCAGCACCGCCACCACCGACGCCCTATTGATAGCCGCGTAAGATCCGCGGGTTTTGAATTAATTGAACTGCGGAGCGGAGGATCAGGGGCGTAGATAGGCAGGAACGTGCCTGGTCCATTTGCACTTATCGTTTGGCTGGTAGGCCTTCTCTGTGAGGTCGCCGTAGTAGTGTGCGCGCTCAAAAAGCGCGCGTTTCGGCGCTATCTCCTTTTGAATTTGTACATGGCGTTCGCTGTCGTCAGCGAACTCGCTCGGTACAGGATCGTAGCGGAGTATGGATTTAGCTCCATGCAGTATCGGTATGTGTATTATTATTCGGACGCCCTTCTAACGATCTTCCTCTACCTCGCGCTTTGTACCCTTTATTCCCATGTTTTCAGCGAAATGCATGCGGAGCGTTATGTCAAGATGGGCACGCTTTTGCTGCTCGCGGGAACCGCCTTGTTCTCCTACGCTGTGGTGCAGCAATCCACGGCCAAGCTTGTCACGCATTTTGTTGTGGAACTCCAGCAGAATCTCTACTTCGTTGGGCTGGTTCTAACCTACGTCCTATGGGGAGCCATCCTGAAGCTCCGCGAAACGCGTACCCGGCTTATCCAACTTGTGCTTTCGCTGGGCGTCTACTTTAGCCTCTTTGCCGCCAACTACGCGATCCGGAACTTGTATCCTCCGTTGAGTTCCATTTTCCTTCCGCTGATCCAGCTTTTCGCAATATTCCTCGCGCTGGCTTGGGCGTATGCATTCTGGCGCTTGCCCGAAGAGGCCAGGCTGGCGCCTGCGCGCCTTGCGGTGATCCCGCGATGATGGCCGGAATCATTCTCGTTTGCTCGGTGGTTTTCTTGCTGCAGTTCTTCGTGTCTTATTGCCGCTCGCTGATCGCGGCATCGGTCAAGCATCCTCTCTCTGCTGAAGTGCAGGACGTTACGGGCATCCGAAGCACAGCAACGGGGGATGATTTCACGCGGGTGGTTCAGCTCCTACAGCTTTGCCCGGATCGGCCGGAAGATCGCAGTGGAATTCAGGCTATTGGGGCTTACTTCAATCTCTTGGGCTTTGTGCGCTCGACACTGGCCCGGATCGTCCCTTCATTGCGGGCATGGACCGAGACAGAACGAGGACAATGTACCTACTTCGCCGCGGTGGCTCTTGAGCGCCGTATTGCGTTCAGCCGGGACATGTTCGCCCAGCAATTGGAGTCGTAGGCGACGCCTCTTCTCTGCGCCCCTTCCGGCACTACCTACTGTCTGATTCGCTACGGGCAAATTCTATTCCTGGCTTGACATTTCCAGACGCGTGGTATGCTGACAACGTTCCCTCCTCACCGGAGTGGAAGCGTCCGCAGCGCAAAAACGACCGGTGACAAAAACATGTCTGCAGTGTGGCGCGGTACTGCCTTCGAGCGTGCGCGTCTGTAGCTTTTGTGATTCATCGCTCGCGCCTGAACTATCTTCGCAGGCGACGAACTCCGCACCAAATACGCGGGAAAAACCTGAGCCGATTGCTCGCCGAGAGCGTTCTGTGGCTTCGCAAGGCCATGAAGCGGATGCTGAATGGCGTGGCGAACTCAATCAGCGTCTCCAGGCCTATCGTGCCCGGCGGCGAAAGGTTGCGCCAAATCTGGCTCAGTCACAACTTCCTTTCGAGGAACCCTCGCCCGAGCCGCCAGCTCAAACATCGGTGGCGGTCTCGGAGGATGGTCCTGCGGCGGAGGAAGATTTCGCGTTCACGATCGCGATTGGCCGAAATGCCGCGACGCGGGAAGAATCGCGGATGGTCATCGATGTATCCCTGCCGCCGGCGGAGGAACAGGGATTTGCATTGGCGCCAAGCGCGAATGTCGCGGTGGAGCAAGAAGGTTTGTATCCCGTCGCGTCGATGGATGACCGCCGAATTGCCGGCTTGGTTGACGCCGGGTGTCTGCTTTTTGCCTACGGTGGCTTTCTTACGCTTTTTGGTTCTCTTGGCGGTCAATTTACCCTCAGCAAGTTGAGCGCGGCCGTGTGCGTGGCGACATTCGTAATCGTCTACTTGCAATACTTTGCTCTGTTCACTGTTTTCGGCGGCACAACTCCAGGGATGATGTTGCGTGGCCTGCAAGTGGCAAGCTTCTCGGGCGAACCTCCGACACCTCGCCAGATGCTATGGCGAAGCGTAGGCTACATGCTTTCCGCAGGCACATTTTTCATGGGTTTTTTGTGGGCCATGTGGGACGAAGATGCCTTGACCTGGCACGACCGCTTGTCTCGTACCTATCTTTGTCCAGCGCCCACGTTTGCCGACCTGGACGCAACGCATGCCGCCCATAGCCGCTAATAGCTGTGCGGCTCAAGCTTCTTCGGATGCAACCTTTAGCTGAGGCAAGCGCGGGCCACGCGTGTAATCGCTTTAAGGCTAAGGTCCACATCTTCTTCAGTGGTCGCCCAGGAAGAAACGCTGACTCGCATCGCAGACTTTCCTTGCCAGGTCGTTCCGCCGCACCAACAAGTGCCGTCTTCTTGAACGGCGCGAAGCACTCTCTGCGTCGCTTCCGCGCTGCCGAAAGAGACGAGCACTTGGTTGATGACGACTTCGTTCAGAACTTCAAAACCTGCGAGGCGAAATCCCTCCGCGAATCGCTGTGCATAGGCGCACGTTCTCTCTATTAAGGAAGCAAGGCCTTCGCGCCCGAGGGATTTCAGGGCGGCCCACAATTCCACGCCGCGGGCTCTTCGGGAGGCCTCCGGCGTGTGATACATCGGTTCGCGAAGCGCGCCGGCCTCGAGGTAGGCCGCAGTCATGGTCATCGCGGAGCGCAATGCCATTCCTTCTTTCACCAAAACGATGCCGCTGTCGTAATTTACGTTTGGCCATTTATGCGCGTCGGTAGCCCATGAATCGGCTTGGTCAAATCCTTCGGTTAGATGACGGTACTTCGAGGAGACAGCGGTCCACAAGCCGAAGGCACCGTCGACGTGCACCCACGCGCCTTGCTTATGCGCGGCCGCGCATATCTCGGCGGCGGGATCGAATGACCCGGTGTTCACGTTTCCGGCCTGGATGCACACTATTGTCCGATCATTCAGACGGGGCAGTCTGTCTGCGCGCATCCGACCCTCACTGTCAACTTCCACAAGCGTGAGACGCTTTTTTCCAAAGCCCGCGAGACCAAGCGCTTTGAGAAGAGAGGCATGAACTTCATCGCCGACAACTACGTCGATTGGCGGCGCTCCGAACAGTCCGTCGTCCTCGACGTTCCAGCCGATGCGGGCAAGAAGAGAATGACGCGCAGCGGCGAGCGCGGTGAAGTTCGCTGTCGTCGCGCAGGTTACGAGTCCGCCTTCGCATTTCTCCGGCAACCCAAGCGCCTCGCATACCCAGCGCAGGGCCACTTCTTCCAACTCTGCCGCGACGGGCGACATAATCCGCAACGCTGCATTCTGATCCCAGGCAGCTGCCAGCCAATTGGCCGCGAGAGAGGCGGGCAAGGCTCCGCCAATCACGAAGCCAAAGTATCGGCCACCAGTTGTTGCGAGAGTTGCTGGAGAGCCAAATTCATCCAACATCTCCAAGATTCGCTTCGCATCGCTCGATGAGGCAGGAAAATGTTCCCGGAATTTCACCAGATTTTGAACGTCCTTTTCGGAAGGAGCGACCCGGCGTTCACCAACGCCCGCTGCGTATTTTCGAGCTCTGGACGCGGCTTCCTGGAGCAGTTCATCCTGGGTCGAGATGAATCCACTATCTGTTTGCATGAGCATGCCAACCTTTCCGCTGCATGTGCGCCCGTGGAAGAAGACTGGGGCGAATGCGACGCACCGTGCCAGCTCGTAAGACTAGAGGATAGAAAAGGGAAGGAAAGAGCCGAATTGTCCGCTACTTCTTTATGACGGCTTCGTCGGAGGCGATCTTGCCATCACGGATGAAAATAATGCGGTGGGCGTGCTGTGCGATGTCGTTTTCATGCGTGACGAGGATGATGGTGTTACCTTGCCGATAGAGATTTTCAAACAACGCCATGATCTCTTCGCCGGTTTTTGAATCGAGGTTGCCGGTCGGCTCATCCGCCAGCACGATCGAGGGTGAATTCACCAGTGCTCTCGCGATAGCCACGCGTTGCCGCTGGCCGCCGGAAAGCTCGTTTGGCTTGTGCATCATCCGGTCCATCAAATCCACACGTTCCAGGGCCTTTTTTGCTTTTTCAATCCGTTCTTCCGCCGGCGTGCCGTTGTAGATCAGGGGGAGTTCCACGTTGTGAAGCGCCGTGGCGCGAGGCAGCAAATTGAAGGTCTGAAAAACGAAGCCAATCTCTTTATTCCGGATATAGGCGAGCTCGTCGTCGTCCAAATCGCTCACCAGCCGTCCCGCGAGCCAGTATTTTCCTTCACTGGGCGAATCGAGGCATCCAATGAGGTTCATCAGAGTGGATTTCCCCGAGCCGGAAGGGCCCATGATGGCCACGTATTCGCCTTTGCGGATTTGCAAGTCGATGCCGCTGAGCGCGTGCACCTTCTCGGAGCCCATTTCATAGACTTTGGTGAGGGCTTCCGTCTTGATGACGATACCGGCGCTGACCAAATCCTCGCGGTACGAGTCCGTTGCTATTGTCTCGACGGGCATTCGGATGTCCTCGATTGCGCTGCTCGCTCGTGTGGCTTCATCAGCTTTGCTGGTCGTCCAATTTCTTGGGCGCGGAGTTATCCACTTTCACGATTGCTTCAGGCTTCAGCGTTCGCAGCGCTTTATAGCTCCCGACGACAATCTCGTCGCCGACTTGTAAACCCTTGGTGACCTCGATGTTGGTAATCCCGGTGATTCCCGTATCCACTGGACGGAAAAACGCCTTCTTCCCGTTCACGACGAAAACGCCCTGGACCTCGTCTTTGTTCGGATCGCCTGGGATGGCCGGCGGAGGCGCTGCCAATGTGACTCCCGGCCTTCCCTGGCCTTTCCCATTCTTGGCCGCTTCTTCCAGATCCTTGCGTGTGCGCACCGCGAGTGCTTGGATGGGAATGGCAATCACGGCCTTCTTTTCCGCGGTCTTGATTTTTGCCGTGGTTGAAAGTCCGTTCCGCAAATTCTCCGGCGGGTTATCAAGTTTCACGACCACTTTAAAATCCTTGGCCTCCTGCGTGCCCGTGGTGGATTGGGTCGTGGCCAGACCGGAGGTGCGCAACGTCGCCTGCGAACCAATCTCGGTTACCTTGCCGGTGAACACTTTCCCCGGAAGTGCGTCAACAGTGACGTCGGCCTCTTGTCCGAGCCTCACGTTAACGATGTCGGTCTCGTCGACTTTGACTTCCGCGGTCACCACGGACATATCCGAAATTGTCATTAAGAAACTGCCGTTTGTGTTCGTAATGCCGGGCACCACGTAGGCGCCGGGGGCAACGTCTTCCGGCAAGTAGCTTACGATTCCGCTGATGGGCGACGTATATGTAGTCTTAGACAGCACATCCTTCGTGTGTGTCAGCACCGCTTCGCCTTGGATCACCTGCGAACGGGTCTGTTCCATTTGCGCCTTCGAGGTCAGCACGTGGGCTCTTGCGGACTCCACGGCCGCGGCTGCGGCATCGTAGGTTGTCTTTCGTTGGTCAAAATCTTGTTTGGGGATCAAGCCATCTTTGTAGAGGCCCTGACCGCGGTCCCAATCGAGCCTGGCCTTTTCCATGTTTGCTTGTTGGGAGACAAGGTCGGCTTGTGCTGCTTTGTAGCTCGCTTCGGCAGCTTGCACGCCGTCTTCCGTGGAACGGATGGCAGCGGCCTGCGCCTGCACATCGGCGTTTGCTTGAACGTTGTCCTGGAGCAACAATTTGTCGCCCTTCTTGACGTGGTCGCCTTCCTTTACGAGGATGGCCGTGATTCTGCCGAATCCTTGTGCTGTCACGTTTGTATAAGTGGTGGGTTTGATTTCGCCAGAGGCGGTCACCAGAGAAACCAAATCGTCTTGCTTCGCGACCTTAGCCGTCTGAACCGTCACTACACCCTTGTTGGCCTGATTGACGCTGAACACGACAATGCCCAGAAGTACGGCAGCGACGATCGCGCCAATCGTTACCTTTTTCCACGTCTTCATGTCATTCCTCTTTAATTCGCCCCGGAAGGGTCTCTCAGAACGTCACCGGAAAAGCCCGGCCCAGCGGGGACACAATCGCGCTGTTTTCTAGCCTGTCCTCTACAGTACATACGCCCTAGTGGGTCGAAATGTTTCGCCAGAGGATACTGCGCACAAACGGTTTAAGTGTTCGCGGGGCCTCTTTCAGCCCGACCAACGGGACAACTCGGCCACATTTCCGTCAGTGAGGCTGGAATCTCCCTTATATTCTAGATTCAAAGCGATCTAAATGAAAGAATTCCTCGCTCCGCTTGCCGGATTCCAACGCGAAAAACCGACCTCTTACTTAAGACGTTGCCCTGCTCAATTTGTTACGTCTGGGGGGCATTCCTCACCGCATTTTTGCCGCCTGCCCAAATAGTTTGATGCTATACTTTTGCTAACCGTCGGGAGGTCATCTCCGAATTCACACCGGAAGAGACACCTGGAGGTAAACGCCGGAGAGGTGGCCGAGAGGCTGAAGGCGGCGGTTTGCTAAACCGTTGTACGAGCTAAAACTTGTACCGGGGGTTCGAATCCCCCCCTCTCCGCCATTCCAGAAAACAACTGATTTAGCCGCGTGGTTACGTTTTGCGGTTACAGATTCAGCTTTTCCGCCGCGGACGAGTATTGACCTTCAGAGAATAAAACCGATGAAGGTCAAAAAGGTAAGCATCTACATCCGACTGTGCGACCAGCCGGGGCGACCGTTCGAGCGCCTGAAAGTGCGCAACCCCTGGTAGTGCGGCGAGCGCGACCACTACTGCCTACGGGTCGGCGGCAAGTGGGAGTTCTTCGCCGAGGACGATCCAGCGCGGTCGAACCTGAACGCCGCCTTACGGCGGCAGTTCGAGCGCGGGCAGGAACTCCGGCTCGGCGTGGCGGCTCCGTCGATCCCGCAGGCTACGCCGGATAAACCGGGCAAGACTCCAGTCGCGGACGCCGTGCAGAAGTACTTCGACAATCTCGAAGCAATAGGCAAAGACCCCAAGACCATTCGCACCTACCGCGCCGTTGTTGACGGGTTCGTAGCGTCCTACAAGAAACCCTACGTCGAGGATTATGAGCGGCAGAGCGAACCTGGAAAGGGCCGATAGAACCTAAGAGAGCCTAAAGCCCACTGCGTTCTCCTTTGCTCTGAGAGATGTCCTGTAAGTGGACAGTTTTCCCTGCCGGTTCAACGGGTCGGCGCAACACTTTGAAATGGCCTGATCCAGCGGCACTTCCCCGGGAGAACCGATCTGTCAGGCTGTACTCAATCAGAACCTAGCCAGGGCAGTGTTCGGTTTGATTCAACACTTGTGACGGATTTTAGCCTTTGAGACTCCAGCGGTTAGACTTTGAGCTTAGTGTCGCGTCGACCCATTGAGACCACCCCTGCGGATGGGCATTTATAGTTCCGAAGCCGACGTGGCAATTCAGGAATATCGCTACCCCTTTAAGGTATATTAGCGTCGACAAACTAGGGCCGAAGGAAGTGCTCTTTACCGGTATGTGTCTTGAAATGTTTCGGCTGTGGATGCTCATAGGTTTAGGTGTGTGCAGCCGCCGCAGAGGAAGAGTGTGAGCAGATTTCGATCGCCCATCCATAGTTACGTCGATTCAGGTGAGCCGGTGGCAATTTGGCCGGCACCGAATCGGGCCGTTCCGAAGCATGGTTGACATTCGTCAGAATGCCTTCGGATTTGACGAGAAGGATACTGCTTTGGTCCTTAGTATGCAGGTTTGAAAGTCGGGGCCAAAACGCAGTGAATTTCGACGGGATCGCGATGGCAGGTGAATGAGCTTGGAGAAGTTAGGCAAATACCTGATTCAGAGAGAGCTTGGGCGCGGAGCCGGAGGTGTCGTTTACCGTGCTCGCGATCCAATCATTAATCGTCTCGTGGCTCTGAAGACGATCACTACGGGTCTGGCCGAATACCCCGATTTGCTGCAGCGCTTTTACCAAGAAGCTCAGTCGGCCGGCGGCTTGCAGCATCCCAACATTGTCACGATTTACGATCTGGGGGACGCGGACGGCATTCCGTATATCGCGATGGAGCTACTGGAAGGTGAGAGTCTAGATCAGCTGATCAGCCGCCGAGCGCCCCTGCCTGTTCCATTGAAACTTACCTACGCATTGCAAGCGTGCCGCGCGCTCGATTATGCGCACAAACGCGGAATCATCCATCGGGACATCAAGCCTGACAATGTGATGCTCACCAGAGATGGCACGGTGAAAGTTGTAGACTTCGGCATCGCCCGTGTCCTTGAAACTTCAAAAACGCAGACTGGAATGCTGCTCGGTACTTTCGCCTACATGTCTCCCGAGCAATATCATGGCGAGCATGCGGATGCGCGCTCTGATATCTGGTCGTTCGGAGTTCTCTTGTATGAGTTGCTGGCGTATCAAAGACCATTCAGGGGGTCGACTCCGGCGAGCCTTATGCACAGCATTTGCCAGCAGGAGCCGCCTCCCCTGCAAGAAGCGGTTCCCGACTGTCCTGCGGCCCTCGAAAAAGTAATCCAAAGGGTTTTGCATAAATCGCCTGACGAGCGATACCAGTCGATGGAAGAAGTCCTGCTTGACCTGGATCCGATCTGCAAGAGTTTGCAGGCGGAGTCCGTTGCCGCGTTGGTCGTCCAGGCCCGCAACTTGTCGGAACAAGGTGACTATTCCCAATCCCGCGATTTGTTGCGCCAAGCACTTCAAATCGATTCAACGAACACGCAGGCCAGAAATCTTCTGGAAAAAGCCAATACCGAGCTTAGACGCATTCTTATTCGGCCGAAGTTGCAGCAGCAGATTGAGAAGGGACAGGAGTTACTTGCCGAAGGGAAAACGCAAGAAGCAAGGATGGAGGCAGAGGTTGTCTTGCAGTTGGACCCCACCTTTGAGCCCGGTCAAGAACTGCTGAAGCGCGTCCAGCAAGAAATGGACCGCGCTCGCCAAATCGCGGAATGGATTGATGCTGCCAAACAGCGCTTGGCGCAAGGCCTCCTGGAAGAATCCGAGGAGCTGCTGGCTAAAGTCCTGGAAGCTGAATCCACCAACCCGCAGGCAAAAGCCCTTCAGCTGCAGGCGACTGACGAAAAGGCAGAGCGCCAGAGGCGAGCGCAATTCTTCGAGAAAATGCAACAGGCGCGTGGCTTGTGGACGCAACAGAATTACTCAGAATGCATCCAGCTTCTGGTCGAATTGCGGAAAGAATTTCCAGATGATGACGAGATTCCCCGGCTCCTGGAGACTGCCCAGGAAGATCAGGCGAACCAGAAAAGATCACAGGGTCTGGCGGATGCGCGCAGCATGCTGGCGAATCGGCGCTATGACGAGTGCACCGCGCTTCTTGCGGAGCTGCGAAAGCAATTTCCTGGCGACGATGAAGTCCTCAAGCTCCAGAAGACAGTGCTTGAAGATCAGAGCAAACAACGAAGGACGCAATCTGTGGCGGAAGCTCGAAGCCTGCTGGCGGCGAGGCGCTACGACGACTGTACATCCCTGCTGAATTCCATCCTGAAAGAGTTTCCCGGAGACGACGAAGCGCTGCAACTCCAAAGAAATGTTCTGGAGGATCAGAGAAAGGAACGAAGGTCACAGTCTATTGCGGAAGCGCGAAGCCTCTTTGCCGCGAGGCGGCACGACGCTTGCACCACTCTGTTGAACTCCATCCTCAAGGAGTTCCCCGGAGACGACGAAACCCTGCAGCTTCAAAAGAATGTACTCGACGATCAACAAAAACAGCGGATGTTGGACTCCGTGAGCGAGGCGCGGAACCTTCTGGCCGCGAAGCGTTACGACGATTGCATCGCGCGCCTGATGTCTCTTCAGAAGGAATTTCCCGACGAAACCGATGTCTCGAGGTTGCTCGAAACCGCCAAGGCGGAGAAAACGGAACAGCAGCGGCAGCAAAGTGTCGCAAAAGCCAGAAAATTGCTAGCTGGCCGGCGATACGATGAGTGCAACACTTTGCTTTTGGAATTGCAGAAGCAGTTTCCCAAGGATGACGAAATCCCGAAGCTTCTTGATGTCGTTCGCAAGGACCAATCCGAGCAGCGCAAGCTCCAAGGGCTAACCGAAGCCCGGAGTCTGCTGCACTCGCGGAATTATGAGGAATGCATCGCACTGCTCGGGAAGTTGCAGGACGAGCACCCCAATGACAACGACGTGGCCAAGCTCCTGGAGACGGCGCTCGGAGAGCAGACGGAGCAGCTAAAACTGAAGAGTTTGTCGGAAGCCCGCAGTTTGTTGACGTCTCGTGATTACGAACAGTGCTTAGCGTTGCTCGCCAAGCTGCAAAGCCAGTATCCAAAAGACAATGACATCGCAAAACTGATCGAAATAGCACGCGAGGATCGCGCGGAGCAACAGAAGCAACACCAACTCGCAGACGCCAGGAATCATCTGGCTGGCCGGCGATTTGCGGACGCCATGGCCGTGCTTGATGGGCTTCGCGAGACGCACCCAAAGGATGCAGGGGTCATCAAGTTGCGGGCTCTAGCCCTTCAGGAAAAGGAAAAACAGGACAGCCTAGAACGTTTGCAGGGCGAATTAAAGGCCTTGAAAAAGTTGGTCAGCGAAAGGAAATATACCGAAGTTCTTGCACAATCAGAAAGGATCCAGAAGGAATTCCCGGGCAATACGGATTTGAGCCGGCTCATCGAGTTTTCGAAGTCCCAACAGGTGGAGATCGAGCGGGAAACACAACAGCAGAAAAGTCTCCAGGAGGTTAAGAGGCTCTTTGATTCGGGCCGGTTTGAAGAGGCATATCAGGCGGCGCTGGCAGGTCTCAAGACTTTTCCGGACAACAAAGACCTGCAGCTTTTGCGAGAGCAGGCCGATAGCCAGCAGCGGAAGCTTGAGACTCGGCAACACATCGAACAGAGAATTCGGGAAATCAAGGTCAAGATCAACCGGGGAAAGAT
>JBARCY010000199.1:0-2879 GCA_049794595.1 Candidatus Acidiferrum sp. | reverse complement strand
CGAAGAGCAACGATTGGATCGACGCGCATGGCGCGACGCGCGGGAACGAAACACGCCGCGAGAGCGACCGCGACGAGAAGCGTGACGACGGATAAAAAGATGAGCGGGTCCGTGGCGCTTACGCCGTAAATCAAAGTCGAGAGAAGGCGGGTCATGGCGAGAGCGGCAATGATGCCGAGGACCACGCCTGCCAGAACGAGTTTCAGGCCTTCACCCAAAATCAGCCGGAGGACATCGCGCGGATGGGCACCGAGCGCCATGCGCACGCCGATCTCGCGCGTGCGCTGCGAGACGGCGAAGGAAATAACGCCGTAGATGCCCACGCTGGCCAGGACCAGAGCGAGGGCCGCGAAAAGTCCCAAAAGAAACATCATGAAACTGCGGAGCGCAAGAGAATGGGAGAGCACTTGCTCCATCGAGCGTATCGAACCGGTCGGAACAGTTGAATCAACGGCGGCGATGGCGTCGCGAACAGAACGGCCGAGGCTGAGAGGATCGACGTTGGAGCGAACGAGGATGCTTCTCGGAAACCAGCCTTCAAATACCTTTGATGTCTCGTACGAGGCTTGCGCCGCTGGAATGAAAGTCGTGGGCGGCGCGGGCTGGTCGAGATAAGATTTCACATCACCGACTACGCCCACGATTTCCCAAGAAGTTTTTCCGTGAAAAATGTGACCGCCCACTGGCTCACGGCCTGGAAAATGTTTGCGGGCAAACGCTTGATTGATAATGGCCACCCTGTTGGTGTTCTCGGAGTCCGACTCGGAAAAGAAGCGGCCCTGACGAAGTGGGATGCCCAACGCGCGGAAGTAGCCGGGAGTGATCTCCCGATAATCGGTGGTGAAGGGTTCTGTTGAATTGGCAATTCGGACGCCCTCGTTTCCCCCGCGTTCGAGCGGGAGGCCTGCGGCGACGACAGCAGCAGCATCCACGCCGGGAATGGCTTCGAGCCGCTGAACGATGGCGCGGTCAAAGGTGGCGATTTGCGCTTCGGAATTGTAGTTCGAGCCGATCAGCCAGAACTGCGCGGAAAGGATGCGCTGGGGATTGAAGCCAGGATCGGTGTGAAGCAGTTTTGAAAATGTGGCGATCATCAAGCCGGCGCCGGCAAGAAGAATCACGGAGATTGCAAATTCGCCGACGACCAGAAGTTGGCGAAGGCGCGCGCGGCCGGGAGAAGCGCTGGAGCGGCCAGCCCCTTCCTTGAGAGCTTCGTTGATGCCGGTGCGGCTGGCTTCGAGAGCGGGAGCGAGGCCGAAGAGAACTCCGGTCAAGATGGAAACGAGAAATGTGAAAACGAAAACCTGCCCACTGAGATGAACGTCGGAGGTGCGAGGTAGATCGACGGGAGCGAGCGCGAGAAGCGAACCCAGGCCGAGATAGGCGACGAGCAGGCCAAGCGCGCCGCCCGCGAGCGCGACGAGCATGCTTTCGGTTAGTAACTGTTGAAAGAGCCGCGCGGGGGACGCGCCCATGGCGATGCGCACGGCAATCTCGCGACCGCGCAAACTGCCGCGGGCGAGGAAGAGATTGGCGACGTTGGCGCAAGCAATCAGCAGCACGAAACCGATCGAGCCGAGCAAAAGCAAGAGGAAGGGACGGACGTCGGCACCGATCATTTGCAGGTACGGCCGGAAGCTGATGTTGAGTTCCTTTCCAACAACCTCGGGAAATTCGCGGCGGAAATCCTGCGTGACGATATTCATTTGCGCTTGAAGCTGAGCGGGAGTGACGTCCGGCTTGAGGCGGGCAAGTACGCCGATGTTTCCTCCGCTGCCGGCGGTGTCGGCGACGAGCGCGAGAGGCGTCCACACATCCGCCGAGCCGCTATTCGGAAGATCCGTGGCAATTGCGATGGAGGCAAAATCGCGGGGCATCACGCCGATCAAAGTAAATGGCTCGCCATTGAGCAGCATGTTGCGGCCAATCATCGCGGGATCGGAGCCGAAGCGGCGCGCCCAGAGGTTATGACTGATGATGGCGACGCGCTGGCCGTCACCGGCGTTGTCTTCAGGAGTGAAATCGCGGCCGAGCGCGGGGTGGATGCCCAGGACGCTGAAATAGGATGAGTCGACGGGCATGCCGCGAAGGTGCTCGGCGGCATTTCCGACAGCCAAGTTGTAGCCGACCGAAGTGTAGCCGGCGATATTCTCGAACGGGTCTTTATAGGTCTTCAATTGCTTCAGCGCTGGATAGTCAATGTCCATTTCATCGCTCTGCTCTTTGTAGCTTTCCGCGAGCTCGACGATGCGATCGGGATGGGGAAACGGGAGCGGACGAAGGAGTACGCCGTAAACGATGGTGAAGATGGCGGTGTTGGCGCCGATGCCGAGAGCGAGCGTCAGTAAGGCAACGAGAGTGAAGGCGGGAGATTTTGCCAGAACGCGGAGGCCGAATCGAATGTCTTGCCAGAGGGTGGTCATGATGCACCTCGCGGAACACTGGGCCGAGGCAGACTGAGACAGGGCTTAGTCGCCGACACTTCCCTGACTAAAGGACGGCGGATCGGGCGAAATATTTCCTTAGAAAGTTTAGGATGGGAAAAATAAACTGGCAAGCAGGGCGTGTACCCCACCCACCAGTGTTTTCTGTAAGAGTGACAAACAAAGGGGTTATGGTTGACGCGGCGCGTAAGAGTGGCAAATAAAGAACTTGGGGACAGTTTGGAGTGAGTGAACATCGAAATGCGTAACCTAAAAATCGCGGACGGGAATGGCACACCCACTATGTGACGGAAACTGTGCGCAAACCACTGAGGCGATTGGGGTTGCGGGCGATCGGGTGTGTCGAGTGGTGGCATGGTGACGGAAGGATGTAAAGATGTGGGGACGAGAGGCCCGGGAGTTTTGGCTGGGCGAGGAAAAGCTACTGGATTACCT
>JBARCY010000198.1:0-10848 GCA_049794595.1 Candidatus Acidiferrum sp. | reverse complement strand
GGCTTGGTCTTTTCCCAGGATTTGAGCAGCGGCTTATCGGACCACTGCGGTGTGACCGAAGGATTCGGATTGCGCTTGTTGAAGTGTTGGATGCTGTTAAAAGTGACCGCGGCCGTTTTACACACCGCCCAGTCGATCGTTCTCAGGATCTGCGTCCCCACACGATTCGGCATAAAACTCTACCCTCGCTTTCAAAAAATGAAGCCCAACTACCCATCTAATTGGATGAAAATCGAGCCCCTAACGGCCCCCCGGGCTCTAATTACCGTACCATTTTCCATCGGTACGTCCAATAAGTCTTTGTGCACCTATAGTTTGAAGGTAAGGAGGAGGGAACGCCAGCAGGAAGCAGCGAACGGTCATGAATGGGGGTTGAACGGCCTCCAGGGGCAGCCAACGGTAGTTCAGGAGGGGGAAGGGAGGGGTTACTGCTAGACCGAATGGGCTAGAACTTTGCACCTTTTGGGAACCGAGATGTTTCGATTGGGAAAGCTGTGCCTGTGGAACCATCGACACGTCGGCTACTCGTTCAGAGTGGGCCGTATGACGGCGATCACAAAATGGGCAAAGTGCGAGGCTCCTTCATCGAGTTGAAGCCAGCGCACGACGCAATGATCGGCGAGATATTTGGTGACGCGCGATTCGGGGATGCCGAGATGCTCCGCAAGCCTCGGTTTGATGGAATCCCCGGTGTGCCGGCTCGAACCCCCGCGCAAAAGATTTCCGACGGCGATGCGCAGCGTCTGGCAGGCTTCGACGTAGTAGTAGCTGGTGAGATCGGAATCGGTGAGGACGAAAACACCGGGACCGACGGGCGCATGATCCGCTTCATTCAGCTTCACGGCTGGGCAAGTCAACAATCGGCGGAGCTGCATTTCGAGAAGAGACAATCGCGAAGAAAGGCCAGGATCGCCCGAACGTCCGCGCACACTTGGCCCGCCCGGCTCGCCAATTGGCTCGGCGGGGAGCGCCGGTATGGAACGGTCGTTCGTAATTCGCGTAGGTTTTGGCTCTGCAGGTTCATCGAAAACTCTCGAGGGCAAACCTTTCGCATGAGATGAGGACTCGGAAACACTGGACGCGGATGAAGAAGCGGAGGCTTTGACAGGCGCACTCTTACGGCGGTTCCGGCCGCCTCGACGGCCCCGGCGGCGTCTTTTTTTATCTGGTGAATCAGCAGCTTCGCCGATAGTCATCGCCGGGGGAGTCTCTACTCCCGACTCAGCGGGCGACGCCGGCGATTCTGGCGCGGCGGAATTTTCTTCCTCGGAGGCCGGCAGCGGCAGATCGGCAACAGGAGACGGCGTGGATTGAAAATCGCTGGACGATGGCGCTGAATCCCCAGGCGCGATTTCCGCACCGAGTCTGACAGCGGCTTCCTGCGCCTTGGTTTTCCAATCGGCCCTGCGAAAACGCTCAGCGGCGGCAAGATACCATTTCGCGGCTTCCGGATTTTGTCCGGAGGTTTCGAAAAAGCGCGCCAGCTCAAACGCGACCATCGCATCGCGCGTTTTTTCATACAAATTGGATAGCTGCCCGACCGGGTCCTTCCCGGTGCGAGCCCGGCGAATGCGGGCGGTGATCTGTTTCCAGTCAGCCATGTGTTGGCTTGCATTGTAGCAGCGGAAGCGCGCTACAGCCAGCGCAGGCTGGAGGCGATATATTTTGGGGGTCGACGGGTGATTCTTTATTGACGGAGAGAAAGCGTGTGAGTATTCTTCGAGTAGCCCTCTTGGAGGCCCCATGGCGCGTTTGCGCGAAATTGTTGCCGTGTTCCTGGCAACTTGTTTACTGATGACGCCGGTCTGGGGCGCGACCGCGAACCCCCTGGGCACGGTGGTGGCGTCGGAAAATGCAAGTGTGAGAGGGACGAGCGCCGCGGTCGGCACAACAATTTTCGCCGGCGACGATTTGAATACAACGGACGCTGGGAGCGTGCTATTGCGCACAGGCGCGGCGCGGTTTCAACTTTCCGCATCTTCGGCGGCCACGGTCAGCGAAAAAGATGGGGTGCCACTTGCAACGCTGCTGCGAGGAACGGCGACTTTCTCGACCGCGAATCAAAAAGCGTTTGCCCTGAATGTTGCGACTGCTGTGATCGGGCCGAAATCCGACGAACCGACGATCGGCCAAGTAACCATCCTGGACGAGAAGCAGTTGCTGGTGAAATGCGTGCGAGGAGCGCTGTCCATCACGGTGGGTGACGATTCGCGAGTGATACCCGAAGGAAGCGCCTACCGCATCGTTCTGGATCCCTCCGCGGAGGAAGAAGCGCAGACCCAGCCTCCGACACAAGGAGCGGGCGGAAAAGGGTATGGCAAGCCGCCGGTCAGCGCCGGCACGAGCAAGTTTGTTTGGTATGCGATTGGAGCTGTCACATTGCTGACTATAATCGCGGTTCACAAGGCTCTGGAAAGCCCAGACCGGCCGTAGTTCGTCCCTCTCGCAGCGCGGTTCAAATCGTGGCAATAACTTCTATCTCTACCAGTGCGTCTTTGGGCAGTCGCGCGATTTCGACGGTCGAGCGCGCCGGCGGGGCACTGGAAAAGTAGCGCCCGTATATTTCGTTCATCACGGCGAAGTCGCTGATGTTTTTCAGAAATACCGTCGTCTTGACGACGTGGCTCAATTTGCTGCCTGCCGCTTCGACGATGCCTTTCACGTTTTCGAGCGTGCGTTCCGTTTGCTCTCGAATATCGCCGGGCACAAACTCATTGGTCCTTGGATCAATGGAAACTTGTCCGGAAACGAAAAGCAGTCCGTTGACTTTAATGGCCTGGGAATAGGGTCCGATGGGTTTTGGACCGCGATCCGTCAGAACAATTTCTCTCATGGCATGGTCTCCTTGGAAGTGCTGGTACTCGCAGCAGTTGCATCTTCGTAACGCGCGCGAAACTCTTCGGGAACTCCCGGATGCTTCATCCACACGCGTTCGAACTCCGCGACGTTCTGATGCGTTTCTTCTTCAAACGCGGCGATCAAATCGTTGAGATTGAAGCCGCGTCCTTGTCGAGCGGAAAGCATGTGGTCAATGCCGCGGCGGAAGGCATCCCGCCCGTAACGATCCTGAAGTCCAAAAAAGAATAGAAAGCTTTTGGCGCGCAGAACCGGCTCGTCTTCTTTCTTTCGCGCGTCGGCGCTCTTGGGAATCATACGCAACGCGCGGCGGATTGTCTCGGCGCGGAAGGAAGGCCCCTTGATGGCTTCCTCCCCGAGTGCGGAGGCGAAAGCAGGCAGCGCTGATAGCGGGGGCTCCTGCTCGTAGAAAGCCGGATTCCTGCCATAGCCCAGCCAGCTTGCCGCCAACCCCGGCGCGGCCGCAGCCAGTTTTGGGGCTCCCCCGCTAAGGTCGATCATCAACGTATCGGCCGAGGCGAGCTCGGACGAAGCGGCGCCCGGCTCCGCACTCAACAGACTGGCGTAAGAAGACACACTGGCCGTAAAACAGCCCGCCGCCACCGGGCATTCCACGATCCATAGCGGCTGCGCATTCGGGCCGCGTGTGCCGAACGTTGCGTTGTAAGCCCGAATAGCAAGAACAAGAACGTCAGCGGATTGGTTCAAACGCGAAACCTCTTCTTCGGTGCGCGTCCAGAGCAGCACCTTCTTCGCTGAGGTATCCAGAATCGTTTGTTTGTAGCGCCCGGCGACAACGAACGGATAGTGATCGCCGGGATGCTGCACGGATTGTGTGGTTAGTTCGGGACCATGGCGCGACGTTTTCGCCGAACGCCCGCTGATGTGCACTAGAAATCCGTCAGGCACACGGACTTGCAAGATCCACTTGTTTGGAGGCACTCCGCCAGTAGCAAATAATCCCTCGGAGGGAAGCAATTCCGGCGCCCACCCTTGGGAAGGAAGAAAGAATGCATCGGAGGAAAAACTATAACCGGGTTCGTCCGCGGCCGGTGTTTGAAATTCAGAGTAGAGATGTAAAGTGTGGTGCTCTCCGACGTTCCATGCTTGAGGAAACGACAGAAGCGTATTTCGAGGAAGAGACGGCACGCTTTCTTCGGGAAGCGAAGCGCCGTCCCAAATGGCCTCCGATCGAGCAATGCGAAAACGTCGCCGACCGGAGAGGCGCACTTCGAGTGAAGAAAGCGGCTGGTTGCCCGTGTTGCGAAGTCGGAAGTCCGAATCCACGCGAATTAACGGATTGGGGCCAGGCTCAAACTGAACGCGGATTTCTTGTTTCTCGATGGTGTAACCCGGCCCGAGGGCGGCGGCGCAGGAAGCCATCCATAGACCCGCCGCCATGACAAACGGACAAATAAGCAGGCGGAGATTAAGCCGGGACGCCAAAGCAAATCGATTGTAGCGGGAGAATTAGGAAGAAGCAAAAATGAAGAATGCTGTCCGGGGGAAGCCGGCCGACTGCGGGTATTAGCGCGGTTTTCGGCCACGCACACGTACGAAAGAAGTGTTGGCGTGATCACGAGCCCGTTCGCGGGCCACGATTTCCTTTTGGGCCTGTTCGTCGGTCATTCCGGAATTGATGCGCTCGAGGATTTGACGTTCCGTCAAACCGGTGTTCTTGAGCTCCGAGATTTCCGAGCTAGCCATGACCGGTTGGCCGGTCAAATGCTTGTGGAGAACGAGTTGCACCGTCGAGTCCGACAGGCCGATGAGCTTGAGCGTGACGGCGTCAATGCTGATGGAGTCCAACTGGCCGGCGTGCGCGATATCGAGGATCTGTTGCTCGGTGAATCTGGCCCCGGCCAAGTTAGCAGCAGATTCCGCGCTGGTGAAAAGAACCTTGTGGAGATGAGCGGCGCTGATTAGCGCGACGCACGTGTCATCGCTAATCCCCGAATTTTTGAGCTTAATGACCTGGGCGATTTCCGAATCCGTAGTGTTGAGCCCTTTGAGCTGCTCAATGTCGCTGGACCACATCCCTGCCTGGCCCAGCGGGCGGTAGTCCGTCAGGGGATGCTGTTGACAACCCGCCGCTAAGAGTACACACACACCGAGAAGCAATCGTTGATGCCGCATAGTCCCATTCTAGGTGAGGCAAAGAAGGAAACGTGGAGGTGTGCTTGGGTAATACCCGGCTGAAAGTACAGGTCGAGACTTACCTCATTTTCAGGCGAACCCAATCGCTGGGGCCACCAGAGCAGAGCGAACCGCAGCCTGCCTCACGCGGACAGTTTAAAGACCAAGATAGTTACCCATGGACCGCGAACGGAAGTCTAAACCTGATAGACGCGATCGACTCCGAAGACTCCGGAGACTTTCCTGATGTTCGCAAGAATGGTTTCGAGTTGTCGCCGATCCACAATTTCGAGGCTGGCTTCAATGCGGGCATTCTGCCGGTCGGGGCGGCTCTCCAGACTCTGGATATTGGAACCTGCTCCGCTAATGACCGCAGTGATTTCTGCTAGCAGGCCGGCGCGGTCTTTCCCGCGGATGGAAAGCCGGACGGGGAATGTCGCGGCGGTTCCGCTGCCCCACTCAACGGCAATTCGGCGCTCCGTCTGATACATCAGATTCTGCACATTCGGGCAAGCCCGCGTATGCACGGCGACTCCCCGGCCGCGAGTGATGTAGCCGACAATGTCGTCCCCCGGAATCGGATTGCAGCATTTCGCGCGGTAAACCAGCAAGTCGTCATGCCCTTTGACGATTAAGGGAGCTTCGCCGAAACCGAGCATCCGTTTGACGGTCTTGACGAGCGTCGGCTTTGAATCTTCGGCTTCGGCTTCGGCTTCCGCAGCCTTCTCCGGTTCGCCCAGCAATCGAGAGAGAACCTGGCGAGCCGAGTATTTGCCGAAACCAACGGCGGCGTAAACGTCTTCCTGTTTGGAAAGGCCGTATTCGGCGATGAGCTTGTCCCACTCCGCTTGCGGAATTTTCTTCAGGCCGCGGGGGAAGTGCCGGGATTCCTTTTCGAGCAGCTTCTTTCCCATGTCCGTGGCTTCTTCGCGCTCATGGAAGTTTAGCCACTGGCGAATCTTGCTGCGTGCGTGCGAGGACTTGACGAAGCTGAGCCAGTCCCGGCTCGGTGTGTGATTTTTTTGCGTGAGAATTTCGACCACGTCGCCGCTCACGATTGGATGCCGCAGCGACACCATCTGCCCATTTACCTTCGCGCCCACGCACTGGTGCCCCACTTCCGTGTGGACGGAATAGGCGAAGTCCACTGGAGTCGCGCCCCGCGGCATTTCTAACACGCGGCCTTTGGGCGTAAATGCATAGACTTCAACCGGCGCCAAATCCACCTTGAGTGTGGAAAGAAACTCGCCGGGCTCCTGAAGCTCTTGCGACCATTCGATGAGCTGCCGCATCCAGGCAATGCGCTGGTCGTCATCTCCCGAAGCGGGCTGACCGCCTTTGTATTTCCAGTGGGCGGCAACGCCTTCTTCCGCAATGCGGTGCATTTCTTGCGTGCGGATTTGCACTTCAAAAGGCTGCCCGCCATGCAAAACCGTGGTATGCAGCGATTGATAAAGGTTCGGCCGCGGCATGGCAATGTAATCTTTGAAGCGGCCCGGGACCGGCCGCCAGATGTGATGCATCACCCCCAGGGCGGCGTAGCAATTTCGCTCTGTGTCCGTGATGACGCGGACGGCGAGGAGGTCATACACCTGTTCGAGGCTGTTCTGCTGGCGCAGGATTTTGCCGTGCAGTGAATAGAGGCCCTTGACGCGGGCTTCCAACTCCGCTGGAATGCCATTCTCGACAAGTTTGGTCCGAATCGTGCCTTGAACTTCCTCTAAAAATCTCTGGTGCACAGGGCTCTTATCCGTAACTTCTTTTTGAAGCGCGAGAAAAGCTTCCGGCTCGAGAAAGCGGAAGGCCAGATCTTCGAGTTCGCCGCGAATCACACTCATGCCGAGTCGGTGCGCAATAGGCGCGTAAATGTCCAAGGTCTCGCGGGAAATGCGCTGCTGCTTCTCGGGCGAAAGGTATTCGAGCGTGCGCATGTTATGGAGACGGTCGGCCAATTTGACGAGCACGACGCGCACATCGTTGACCATCGCCAGAAGCATCTTGCGAACGTTTTCCGCCTGGCGCGTTTCCGGAGCCGTCATGTTCAGTCGGCTGATTTTTGTGACGCCCTCGACGAGGTGCGCCACTTCCGGTCCGAAGCGCTCTTCAATCCGCGCGACAGGGTATTCCGTGTCTTCGATGGCGTCGTGAAGCAGTGCGGCGGTGAGCGTCGTGGCGTCCATACGCATGTCCGCAAGGATGTGCGCGACTTCAATCAGGTGCGAAATATAGAGATCGCCAGAGCTGCGGAACTGATCGCGGTGGCGTTCCGAGGCGATTTCGTAGGCCCGGCGGACTACCCAGGGGTCTTCTGAAGGGCGGTTTTTGCGCAGTTTCTCGAGGAGTTCCTCGAAGCGCAACTCAAGCTGACGGACAGCGCGGTCCCGCTGGAAGCTCAGCGGAACATTACTAGGCGACGGCATATCCTAGTTTAGCCTGAAATGGGGCAGAGCGCGAGCGGGCGCAGCCGCGCGGAAAAGTGCCGTAGAAAACGGAAAGGACGCCAAACCGGGCGTCCTTGATAAGAAAGTATGAAGTTCGTGCCGGCGAATCGGCAATAGGGCTCAGGACGCTTGTTGCTGCTGCTCCAAGCGCTTCTGCTTGATCTCCTTGATTTTGTCCAAGAGGTCATCCGCTTGCTTTTCCAAGGAAGCGCGCTCATCGGCGCTTTCCACCATGTCGGCCTTGCGGCGATACAGGAGGCTCAGATAGGCCATGGCGTCGTCATAGTCCGGCTTGAGCGAGATGGCCTTTTGCAGATCGGTGATGCCCTCATCCACCATGGGGCCGAATTTCGTGGCGTAATCCGTGCGCACGGAAGCTGGGAGCGGATCCATGTCCTTTACCTGTTTCCGGATATTGTTCTTGTTATAGTCCAGCCGCATTTCCCCGTTGCCTCGCCATGCCAGCGTCCAATCGATCACGCCGAGCCAATAGTAGGGCTCGGGATCGTCTGGTTTAATTTGAATATGGCGCTCATGGTAGGTCTTCGAATTCTCGAACCCTTTCTCGTCAATCGGCGGCGTTCCTGCCATTTGGAAGAGCAGCGAGCCGATACCGTCGATGGCATTCAAATTATTGGAATCGGTTGTCAGAATGTCCTGGAATTCCTTGATGGCCTGTTCGCCGCGCGCTTTATTTTCTGCGGAAGGCGCGCCGGGAATGTACAAACTGGCATAAGCGGTGGCCAGGTAGAGCCGCGCCGTCATCAGGTTTGGATCGAGCTCGGAGGCGCGCTTGAAATCCTCGATCGCGGCGTCCGACTGGCCAGCCTTGAAGGCGACCACGCCCTTGTTCAACAGATCGCGAGCCTTGAGCTTGTTGCAGCCCGAGACTGCGAACACGAGCATTAACAACGCTGCCAGAGAAGCGGTCCGGCGTGCAATACGATCTGATGCATCAGTCATCGAAGACATCCATCCCTGCTAGGATTCACGTCCGCCCTGCGAGGGGCAAATCTACACTATTTAGCGAGCGTTTGCGAGTTCCGGAGTTATCAACCCCACCGTCGTAATTCCCGACCCTCGCATTACATCGATCGCCCGGGCGACCATGCCGAATTCAAGCGCTCGGTCACCGCGGACAAAAGCCACGCGGCTGGCTCGCATCTTGAAGATTTCCACGAGCCGGCCGCTGAGATCCTGCCATTGCACCAAATCCTGATTAATCCGCAGAGTGCCGTCGCCGAGAACCTGGACAACAACTACACCCTCGAGCGCTCTCGCAGGCGTCGCCACCTGCTCTGGCAAGTCCACCGCAAGGCCGAACTCGGCCGAAGGGCGAATCGCCATGAAGATGACCAGAAGCACCAGCAGGATATCGATCAACGGAACCACATTCATTTCCGCGATCGTTCCGCCCCTTGCACCGCCAAGCGAAATTCCCATGAGCCACCTCGCACGTAGCAGATTTCCCCGCGAGGAGGACTCTCACACCCTGCGACAGCCTAGCTGCCGCCGCGCCGCACAAACCGCCTGCGACAGCTTACTGCCCGGCCTCGAGCTTGGCCGTGACCAACCCGATATGGTCGATCCCGGCGCCGCGCATAATATCGATGGCGCGGGCGACCTCCATAAACAGCACGTCGCTGTCGCCTTTGACGAACGCGGTCTTATCGGCGCGATCCTTGAAGACCGTTTCGAGACGAGGACCAAGCGCATCCCAAGTCGTATCTTCTTGATTGATCTTCAGCTTGTTGTTCGGGAGCACCTGCACCACGATGGTCTTGTTCTCCAGCTCCTGCTCCTGATTCTTGTTCGGATTGGGCTGCGGAACGAGCGCGTCCAAGCCGTGCGGAGTGAGCGGAGTGATGACCATGAAAATGATCAGCAGCACGAGCAAAATATCGATCAGCGGAACGACGTTCATTTCCGCCATCGCACCGCCCTTACTTTCTCCAACTGACATTCCCATTGAAATTCTCCTATCGGCCTGCCCAGCGCGAGCCTTGCAGGCCATCAAGCCGCGCCAGGTGGGATCCGGCGCGGCCCTTCAGACTCAGTAAACGAATGGTGCGAAGTCTACTCGCCTCAGCGGCACAACTTTCCACCGGCTTCAATCGGCCGATGGCGAAGTACCTGGTGGCGGAGGCGGTGTCCTGCGTTGTTCATTCTGCTCGGTCAAGAGGCCGAGTTGATCGACGCCCGCGGAGCGGATTTCGTCCACCACCGCGACAACGTCGCCATACTTGGCCCTCGCGTCGCTCTTTACGTAGACGGTCTTATCGAGACGATTGGCAAGCAAATCCTTGACCTGCCCCGTGATATCGTCCTTCGATATCTTGGTATTCTTCAGGTAGATTGTTCCGTCTCGCGTGACTGCCACGATCACCGCGTCATCCTTATCCGCATCCTGCATTTCCCGTGCATTGTTGACCCTGGCCATATCCACCGGCAAGGTCTTCTGCAGCATCGGCGTGACCACCATGAAAATGATCAGCAGGACAAGCATGATGTCCGCCATCGGGATGACGTTTGGCGTCGACATCTGACTTCCAACCTTTGGTTTGTACCCCATGGGTTACCTGCCTTACTTCTTCGCGCCGCGACGCAAAATGAAATAGTTGATCAACTCCATCGAGGAGTTGTCCATTTCCACGTCGAAAGCCTCGACCTTATTGCTGAAATAGTTGTAGGCCCACACGGCGGGGACCGCCACGAGAAGACCGAGAGCCGTGGTGACCAGCGCTTCAGCGATACCGCCGGCGACTGCGGACAACCCGGTGGCGTGACTGGTTTCAATGCCCTTAAATGCGTTCAAGATGCCGATAACCGTGCCGAATAGTCCGACGAACGGTGCCGTCGACCCGATGGTCGCCAGCGCCGAAAGGCCGCGCTTCATTTCCGCGTGAACGATAGCGACGGAGCGCTCCAGACCGCGCTTGGCCGCTTCGATCACGTCGGCGTCGGTAACTTGCTGCGAAGCGGATTGGAATTCCGAAAGGCCCGTGGCCACGACTTTGGCGATATGGCTTTTCTTGTTCCGCTCGGCGATCGCGATCGCTTCGTCCAGCTTGCCTTCCTTGAGCGCTCCGGCAACCTGCTGCACGAAAACCCGCGACTGCTTGCGGGCCGCGCTGTACATCAGTGCACGGTCAATCATTACGCCGAACGAATAAATCGAGAGAATGAATAGGATCCCGACGACGATCCTGGGAAGGGTGCTCATGGAAGACCACATGCTCCGCAGATCCCAGGAAGTTGACGGGGATTGCAGGAACAGGGCCGCGTTCATAAACAGAGTCGCTACCATTCGTTTTGCTCCTTAGTTCTGATGGCCCGGGTTCCCCGGAGCCAACGCGAGAGTTTGCCAAGCTTTTCACCCGGACCAGCGCGCCTGTCCCACGACGGGCGCACCAGA